>JAKAML010000223.1 GCA_021812845.1 Pseudomonadota bacterium | reverse complement strand
CCCGTGCCGCTGTCGAGGTGGTAGTCGGCGAGGATGGCGTCGGGCGGCGCGCTCTCGCCCTCGATCACCCTGAGCGCCTTGTCGCGGCTGTCCGCCGTCCGCACCTTGCAGCCCCACCCCGTCAGGCGCTGCATCATGCCGTCGAGCACCGCCGGCTCGTTGTCGATGCACAGGAGGAAGGTGCCGACGAGGCTCCCCGGCAGCGGCGACGACAGGCCCTCGACGGGGCTCTGCGCCCGCGCGACGCCGCGCGGCACCCGGACCGAGAACGTCGAGCCGCGCCGCGCCGTGGTGGCGAGCCCCACCGGATGCCTCAGCACCCTGCCCAGGCGCTCGACGATCGACAACCCGAGACCGAGGCCGCGGACGCTCGAGCCCGGTCCCTCGAGCCGCTGGAACTCCTTGAAGATCAACTGCCGCTTGTCGTCGGGGATGCCGGGACCGGTGTCGGACACCAGGATATCGATCTCGCCGCCGCGCCGCCGGACACCGAGCAGCACCGCCCCCGTGCGCGTGTACTTGATGGCGTTGGAGACGAGGTTCTGCAGGATCCGCCGCAGAAGCCGCCGGTCGGAGCGGACCCAGACGCCGGTGGCCATCACCCGCAGCGACAGCCCCTTCTCCTGCGCCATGGGCTCGAACTCGACCTTCAACTGGTCGAAGATCTCGCCGAGCGCGAAGTCGGAGATCTCCGGCTCGAGCCGCCCGGCGTCGATACGGCTGATCTCGATCAGCGTCGAGAAGATCTCCTCGACCGCCGACAGCGACGCGTCGACGTTCCGCGCCAGCACCGCGTCCTCCGGCGCCAACGGTCGCTCGACCAGGCTCGCCGCATAGAGCCGCGCCGCGTTGAGGGGCTGCAGGATGTCGTGGCTCGCCGCCGCCACGAACCGGGTCTTGTCGAGATTTGCCTCGTCGGCCTTGGTCTTGGCAATGGCGAGCGCGCCGTTGACCTGGGTCAGCTCGGCCGTGCGCTCGTGCACCCGCCGCTCCAGCGTCTCGTTGGCGCGCGCCAGCGCGTTGGCCGCCTGCACGCGGTCGGTGATGTCGGAATAGGTGGTCACGATGCCGCCCTGCGGCATCGGGCTCGTGCGCACCTCGAGCACCCGCTCGCCGTCGTTGATGCGCTCCTGGAACGTCTCCTTCGTCACCGCGAGCTTCATCAGCCGGTCCGCGACCAGCGTCTCGCGGTCGCCGATGCCGAAGTCGCCGCGGTCGGCGCAGAGCTGGAGGATGCGATCGAGCGGCACCCCGACGCGGCCGAGCTCGGCCGGCAGGTTGAGGAGCTCGCGGAACTGCCGGTTCCAGCAGATCAGCCGCATCTCCTTGTCGTAGACGCCGAGCCCGTGCCGCACCTGATCGAGCGCCGACTGCAGCAGATCGCGGTTGTACTGCAGCGCCTCGGAGGCGTCGTCGAGCAGCTTCATCGCCGACTGGTTCGAGACGCTGCCGCGCCTGAGCAGCAGCGACAGCACGAGCCGCGACGAGGCCGCGCCGATGGCGCTCGTCAGGAGATGCTCGGTGAAGCGGATCGCCTGGACGTCGGCTTCCGCCGACAGCGGCTGCGGGGTCGCGCGCGAGGAGGCATACTCCGCGAACGAGCGCTCCGCCCGCTCGATGCCGAGATAGCGCGCCGCCGTCTGCTGGAGATCGCCGAGCGTGATCGTCGTCCGCCACAGCCGGAACGCCGGCGCCGGCGGCAGCCGCGGGCTCGGATCCTCGACGAACACCAGCGCCTGCATCCGCTCGACCGGCTCCGGCGGCCGCAGCAGCGACACCGTCACGTAGGTCGCCGCGTTGACGCCGAGGCTCCACAGCACGCCGTGCGTCAACGGCTCGAACGCCAGGAACAGCAGCGCCTGCGGCTTCAGGAGCGCGATCCCGAACGGCCCGTCGGTGACGAGGCTCATCGGCACGAGCCCGGCCTTGGCCATCCACGGCAGGAGCAGCGTATAGCCCCACATCGAGAAGCCGGCGATGATGCCGGCGATGGCGCCGCGGGCGGTGGCGCGGCGCCACACGAGGCCGCCGAAGAACGCCGGAGCGAGCTGTGCGATCGCCGCGAACGAGACCAGCCCGATCGCCGCCAGCCCCTGCGACTTGCCGAGCGCCTGATAGACCCCGTAGGCGCACAGCAGCACGGTGAAGATCGCCACCCGCCGGATGACCAGCAGCAGCCCCGCCATGTCCTCGTGCGGCACCGTCTCGGCGATGCGGTGGCGCAACAGCATCGGCACCACGACGCCGTTGCAGATCATGATCGCGAGCGCGATCGATTCGACGATCACCATGGCGGTGGCCGCGGAAAGGCCGCCCGCGAACGCGACCAGCGACATCGTGCTCGACTCGGCCGACATCGGCAGCTTGAGCACGTAGAAGTCGGGGTCGGCCGAGCCCTGCGGCAGCGTCATCAGCCCAGCCACCGCGATCGGCACGACGAAGACGTTGATCAGCACGAGGTAGGCGGGGAACAGCCACGCCGCGCGCCGCACCTCGGTCTCCGAGTTGTTCTCGACCACGGTGACGTGGAACTGGCGCGGCAGCAGGATGATGCACACGAAGCTCAGGAACGTGACCGTCAGCCAGGTGCCGCCGTTGAACGCCCGGCCGAACACCGCCTCCACGGCCTTGTCCTGCGCCGCCTTCGCCGCGAACTCGCCGAACCCTCCGTAGATCGAGTAGATGACGAACACGCCGACCGCGATGAACGCCGTCAGCTTGACCAGCGACTCCGCGGCGATCGCCAGCATCAGCCCGTCCTGGTGTTCGGTGGCGTCGATGTGGCGGGTGCCGAACAGGGTCGCGAACGCGGCGAGCGTCAGGGTGATGACGAAGGCGGTGTCCATGAAGCCGACGCGCGGCACTTCGATCGAGACCAGCAGGCTGCCGCCGAGCAGGGTCTCGATCGAGACCGCGATCGCCTTCAGTTGCAGCGCGATGTAGGGCAGCACGCCGACCACCGCGACCAGCGTGACCACTGCCGCCACCGTCGGGCTCTTGCCGTAGCGCGCGGCGAGGAAGTCCGCGACCGAGGTGATGTTCTGGCTCTTCGCCAGCCGCACGATCCTGAGCACGAGCGGCCAGCCGATCGCGAACATGATGATCGGGCCGAGATAGACCGGGATGAAGTCGTAGCCCGTCGCCGCCGCCAGGCCGACGCTGCCGAAGAACGTCCACGACGTGCAGTAGACCGCGATCGACAGCGCGTAGATCAGCGGGCGGCCGTGCACGCTGTCGCGCGAGCGCATGAAACGGTCGCCGATCCACGCCAGCGCGAACAGCGCGCTGACATAGCCCAGTGCGATGGCGATGATCGCCCAGCCTTCGAACATGCGCGCGTCCTGCCCCGCCCTTGCCTGCGCCGGTGCCGGGCCTGCCCATCCACGGCTCCGGCGGCCCGTCATCATGCACCGGGCGGTCGGCCCGGCCAACATCAAACCACTGAAAAGGCCGCACAATTGCCGCCCCGTCGGCGACCGCCGCGGTCCCGGCATTATCCCTCGTCCCGAAAAGACTATTGGGCCGGATACGCCGGATTGTCGTATTTCATTGATTGACCTAAGTTTATCGGCGCCGACTCGCGGCCCGCCCGACGGCCTCCCGAAGCCGCCGAGGACCGACCGAGGCGGCGTCCCGTGGCCTCGCGTTCACGGCCCGGGACCGGGCGTGCCGTGCGCAGGATGCGGACTGAGAGCCGTGCCGCGCCGGAGCCGCGTCGAGCCGGGAATGCACCAGTCGGACAACTCAATGGGGAAGGTGGAGCAATGAGCCTCGCACAGGAATTCCGCGACTTCGCGATGAAGGGCAACGTCATGGATCTCGCCGTCGGCGTCATCATCGGCGGCGCGTTCGGCAAGATCGTCTCGTCCCTGGTCGACAACGTGCTGATGCCGTTCATCGGCCTGTTCATGGGCGGCGTCGACTTTTCGAAGCTCGCCGTCAAGCTCGGAACCGCCGAGTTGAAGTACGGCGCCTTCATTCAGTCGGTCATCGACTTCACGATCATCGCCTTCTGCATTTTCATGATGATCAAGGCGCTCAACAAGCTCAAGAAGCCTGCTGTCGCTGCAGCCCCCTCGCCGCCGCCGGCCTCCGAAGTCTACCTCAAGGAGATCCGCGACGCGCT
>JAKAML010000222.1 GCA_021812845.1 Pseudomonadota bacterium | reverse complement strand
GCAGCGGGAGAAAGTCTCGCCCTGATGGTCGAGATGGCCGATCCGCAGCCCGGCTGGACCGGGCTCGACGTGGCGACCGGCGCCGGCCACACGGCGCTCGCCTTCGCGCCCCGCGTCGGCCGCATGATCGCCTCCGACGTCACCGCCGAGATGCTCCATAAGTCGGACCGGATCGCGGAGGCCACGATGACCCGTTCCCTCGTCGAGAGCCAGTTCGGCGCCAACGCCGCAGCCTATGCGTCGTCCGCCGTCCACGCAGCGGGAGAAAGTCTCGCCCTGATGGTCGAGATGGCCGATCCGCAGCCCGGCTGGACCGGGCTCGACGTGGCGACCGGCGCCGGCCACATGGCGCTCGCCTTCGCGCCCCGCGTCGGCCGCATGATCGCCTCCGACGTCACCGCCGAGATGCTCGCGGAGACGCGCGCGCTCGCGGCCCGCCGCGGCATCGCGAACCTCGAGACGGTCCAGGCACCCGCCGACCGCCTGCCGTTCGCCGACAAAAGCCTCGATCTCGTCTGCTGCCGGCTCGCGGCCCATCATTTCCCGGAGCCGGCGGCGTTCGTGTCGGAGGCCCGTCGCGTGCTGAAGCCCGGCGGCACGTTCGCCCTCGTCGACAACGTGAGCCCCGACGAGGCGATCATGCCCGGCCTCGACCGGGCGGCGCTGCGCGACGCCGCCGTCGTCTACAACCAGTTCGAGAAGCTGCGCGATCCCTCGCACGGTCGTGCGCTCCAGGCGGCGGAATGGCTCGAGCTCGTCGGCGACGCCGGTCTCGAGGTCGCGGCGTGGCGGGTGCTCGTCAAGCCGATGGAGTTCGGCGCCTGGGTCGAGCGGATGCAGTGCGCGCCCGCGACCAGGGCGCGGCTCGCGGCGATGCTGGAGCCCGCGGCGTCCGACGGCGGTGATCCGGGCGCGGGTACGGGCCTCCTGCCGAGGTTCCTCATGCCGCGGCGGGATGGCGAGGGGCTCTGGATCTCGCTTCGCGAGCTCGTACTCGCGGCGCGGAAGGCCGGCCCATCCTAGCCGTCCGTTGCCCCCTGTTCTTTCGGCGCGGATGGTCCTATGTGTGCGGGCCCGTGGCGGCGAGAGAGGAACCCACATGTCGAGGACCGTCTGGCATGGCGCGATGGCGCCGACGCTCGAGGAGTTCGAGGCCATGGCGGCCGACGCCTGGGGCCGGCTCCCCGCCGAGTTCCGCCAGATGTGCGGCGATCTCGTCATCCGCATCGAGGACTTCGCCGACGACGAGGTGCTGGACGAGCTCGGCGTCGAGAGCCCGTTCGATCTCATGGGTCTCTACCAGGGCTTGAGCCTCGACAAGAAGAGCGTGTCCGACACCGCGCGCGAGCCCGACATGGTATTCCTCTACCGCCGCGCGATCCTCGACTACTGGGCGGAGGGCGACGAGACGCTCGGCGATCTCGTGACGCACGTCCTCGTGCACGAAATCGGCCATCACTTCGGCTTCTCGGACGCCGACATGGAGGAAATCGAGGCGGCCGTCGCCTCCTGACGCGCGCCGGTACACGGCGGGCACGGCAGGCTTGTGCTCGCCGGGAAATCGGGCGAAGGTGACGCGGTGGCCGAGCTGGGGCGAGACCTGATCGTGACGTGTGAACGAGACCTGATGGCGTGGTGGCGAGGGGCTGCGGCGATGGCCGCGCGGACGGGCGCCGTCGTGATCCTCGTCGTGGCGATGGTGCTGTTCAAGGGCGCCGCGTCCGCGAGCCAGGCCCGCGCCGACGGTCCGCCGACGCCGGAGGAATATGCCGCCCACGTCGGCGGCGACGCCGCCATCGTGCCGTCGGGCCAGCTCAAGATCGACAACTACAAGATGCAGTGCGGCCATCGACCGACCGTGCTCGACAACCAGCTCGACGACTACGGCGCGGCCTATCCAGGGTTCCTGATCCTCAACCCCAAGCTGATGTCGCGCATCTCGACCCCGGTCAAGCTGTGGATCTTCGCGCACGAGTGCGGCCACCAGTTCCGCGGCCCGGACGAGGAGACCGCCGACTGCTTCGCCGTGCAGCGCGGCCGCCGCCAGGGCTGGCTGACGCCGGACGGTCTCGAGGAGGTGTGCAAGTTCATCTCGCCGGCCAAGGGCGATTCGATGCACGTCTCCGGCAGCCACCGCTGCGAGTACATGCGCAAGTGCTACGAGGATCCGGGCATCCGCTGACATGCGGCCGGGCCGTCCCATGTTCATGTCGAAGGGCGACCGCAGGCCGCACCGCGCGCGGTGCCTCGGGCGCAGGGGGGCATCCCACCCGAAGCCGTGCGGACCGGCGGCTGACGCGGGGCCTTATCCCCGCCCGGCCCCGCAGGGATAGCATCGGATCCGAAGGTCACCGCGACCGCCGGAATGCCGATGCGCCTCACCGAGTACAGCCGCCGCCTGCTCTCCCTGGCCGAGACGGTCCACCGCTGGCTGGCCTCGCTCGGCACGCTCGATCGCGACCGCCGCGACCGCATCGCCCGCTACGCCGACGAGATCGCCGCGACCCTCAACCGCGCCGCCGTGGCCCTGGCGCGCCACGCCGCCGATCCGGCGGTTACAGACGGCGCGACCCAGCTCGAGACGGCGCGCGAATTCGGCCGCATCGCGGGCTATGTCGAGACCATCGTCGCCGTGCTGCAACATCATCTTGACGGGCGAAAGCTGGCTGGCGTTAAAAGGCGGCTCGAACAGCTCGAGCCACCGGCTCCGCCGCTCGACGCCGCGGGCGCGCCGGACCGGAGACTGCTCGGCCGGCTCGCCGCGGCGGAGGGGTATTTCCGGGCGCTCGCCGACGGGCTGCGCACCTGAATGTCGCGCGTCGCGCAAAGTGCGCCGCGGCCGAGGGCGGCGCGGACAGGACAAGGCACGCAAGAGCCTCGCCGTGCGAGGGGAAGGACGTCATGGACAAGTTCACGAAGCTCACCGGCATCGCCGCAGCGCTGCCCCTGCGCAACATCGACACCGACATGATCATCCCCAAGCAGTTCCTGAAGACCATCAAGCGCACGGGGCTCGGCAAGTCGCTGTTCTACGAGATGCGCTTCGACACGGACGGCAAGGAGAACCCCGAGTTCGTCCTCAACAAGCCCGCCTATCGGCAGGCGCAGATCCTGGTGGCGGGCGAGAACTTCGGCTGCGGATCGTCGCGCGAGCACGCGCCGTGGGCGTTGCTCGACTTCGGCATCCGCTGCGTGATCGCGCCGGATTTCGCCGACATCTTCTACAACAACTGCTTCCAGAACGGCATCCTGCCGATCAAGCTCCGGCAGTCCGACGTCGACAAGCTCCTCGACGACGCGAGCCGCGGGTCGAACGCCACGCTGACGGTCGATCTCGAGGCGCAGGAGATCCGCGGCCCCGACGGCGGTGTCGTCAAGTTCGACATCGATCCGTTCCGCAAGCACTGCCTGCTGAACGGCCTCGACGCCGTTGGGCTGACGCTGCAGAAGGACGCGGCGATCAGCACGTTCGAGGCCACTGCGGGCACAAGCCGCCCCTGGCTCTGAGTGCACGGCGAGGCCGGACGGGTCCACTCGACCGATCCGCGTCAAGGGTGCGCGGAAGCAGATGGCGCGCGATGGCACGCCATTTGCCATGGTCTACCTCATCGAGGATGCCGACGGCCGCAAGATCGAAGCTTCACCGCCGCATGGCCGCCCGGTCCGACCGCACCTGCCCAATCCTCGTGCGTCGCGTGCCGTGCCGGCGGGCAGTCGCCCCGATCGCGCCGCGCCACGCGGGCAGGATCGGGAGGGCAGCCGCCTATGTCGCCGGTCGAATTCCTGAGCCTGTTCGTGCCGGCGTCGCTGGCGCTCAACTTCTATCCCGGTCCCAACAACGTGTTCGCGCTCTCGAACGCCGCGCGGCACGGCCTCGAGGCGTCGCTCCGGGCGAGCCTCGGCCGGCAGCTCGCCTATGGCGGTCTCGTCGCCGCCCTGGCGCTCGGGCTCGGCGCACTCGTCTTGCGCTCGCCGGGCGTGTTCCTCGCGCTGAGGCTTGCGGCGGCCCTGTTCCTGGTCTTCATCGGGCTTCGCCTGTGGCTCCGCAGCGCGCCGCGGCCGGTCGCCGTCGACGGCTGGTCGCGGGAGCCGGCCGGCCGGCTGTTCCGCGACGAGTTCACGGTTGCGTTCCTCAACCCCAAGCC
>JAKAML010000221.1 GCA_021812845.1 Pseudomonadota bacterium | reverse complement strand
GAGCGCGCCTGGACGGATGGCGAGCTCGGTGCCGAGGCTGTCGCGATGCACGATCTCGCCGTCGAACAGGTAGGTGACGGTCGAAAGCCCGATGTGCGGATGGGGACGCACGTCGATGCCCTGTCCGAGCAGGAACTCGGCGGGCCCCATCTGGTCGAAGAAGATGAACGGACCGACCATCTGCCGGCCGGCGGCTGGCAGCGCGCGGCGAACCGAGAAGCCGCCCAGATCCCGCGCACGCGGCACGATCACCTGCTCGATCGCGTCGCACGACGAGGGATCGCCCGGAACCGGGTCGTGGGCGGGACCGATACTCATGGCGCACTCCTGACGCGAACCTCGCCGGGCGGCGGCCCGACCGACCCCCCATAGGTGAGGTCCGGCCCGCCCGGATGCAAGGGCACGCCGCCCGCCTCAGGCCTCGGGGAAGTACTGGTAGATCCAGGTCTCTGTCAGCGCCCGCGAGCCCTGGCGCAAATAGGCGCGCAGATCGACCGGCTCGGTCCCGCTCGCAGTGATGTCGAACAGCGCCCGCCACCGCTCGCGCTGGTCGACCACGGGATGGGTGTAGGCGTTGCTGACGCTGCCGCGCGACGCGGTGACCACGATCTCGACGCCGTCGCCGCGCCCGATGCCGGCGAACACGGGGCCCTGGAAATCGATCACGAACTTGCGCGTGCCCGAGGGGCGCTTCTGGCCGGGACGTCCGCCGAGTCCGGTCCAGGTGGCGGTGGCGAAGCCGAGCGTCTCGGGCAGCGGCACGTCGTCGACCCAGCTCAGCCGATAGCGATAGGTACGCGCCGCGCCGGCATGGAACGGCTCGTCGGGGCACCAGTAGAGTGCGATGTTGTCATGGACCTCGTCGTCGGTCGGGATCTCGACGAGATGCACCGCACCCTTGCCCCACGCATCGAGCGGCTCGACCCAGACCGAGGCTCGCCGCTCGTAGAACACGCCGTCGTCGAGGTAGTGCACGAAGTCGCGGTCGCGCTGGAGCAGGCCGAAGCCCTTGGGATCATGGTCCACGAAGGCGCTGGTCATGACCCGAGGCGGATTGTTCAGCGGCCTCCAGATGCGCTCGCCGCGGCCGGTCTCGATCGCGAGCCCGTCGGAATCGTGGATCTCCGGCCGCCAGTCGCGGGCCTGCGTGCGGCTGCCCTCGCCATACCAGAACATGCTCGAGAACGGGGCCACGCCGAGCCGGCGGATCTCGCCGCGGGCGTGGAGCTCGCACTCGATCTCCATGACGACGCGGTGGATGTCGCGGGTGTCCGTCACGCGCTCGATGGCGATCCTGTAGGCGCCGGCGACCCGCGGGCTGTCGAGCAGCGCATAGACCGTCAGCGCGGTGCCGGGTCTTTGCGAGCCCTCGAGGAAGAACTCGGTGAAGCGCGGGAATTCCTCGGGTGTCGGCATCGCCGTGTCGATGGCGAGACCGCGGGCCGACAGTCCGTACTGGTTGTAGGGGCCGGACGTGCGGAAATAGGAGGCGCCGAGGAATGCCAGCCAGTCCGTCTTGAGGTCGCGGCTCATGATGCGGAAGCCCGCGAAGCCGAGACCGTCCGGCAATTTGCGCGCGACGTGGTCGGGCGGGGTCTCGAACAGGCCGGCGCTGTAGAGCACTTCGCGCGAGGCAGCGGCGGTGACGACGTGCATCCGCACCGGCTCGCGGAAATACTGCCCGAGGTGGAAGAGCTGCGCCGGCGAGCGCCCCTCGCGATCGAGGTTGAGGCTGCGCTCGGGCCGGAAGCGGATCTGCTGGAAGGCGTCGTAGTCGATCTTTTCGAGCAGATCCGAAGCCGCGGCCTGCGGCTTGACGAAGCCGCTCCCGGCGAGCGCCTTGGCCTCGGCCTTGAGCGCCTGGAACGAGAACGGCCGCGCCTCGCCGAGCCGGGTCGGCTCGGTGGCGGCCCCCGCGAGCACCGCCTCGAATTGCGTCAGCACCGCGACCGCCGCTCCCCCTGTCACCAATTCCCGCCGGCTCATGCGCATGGTCATCGTGACGTCCGTCCTTCGCTGCGGCGCGATCCGCCGCGCGGCTCGCGCCCACGCCCCGCCCGGCACGGCCTTTTAGGTCAGAACGGGCCGCCCGTCCAAGCGTCCGGATGTCCGGTGCGACGGCCGCGCGAGCGCGGACATCGCCGATGACAGAGGCGGCCCGCCGGGGCCGGACCTCAGCGCTCGGCGGCCGGCGAGCGGAACTTCTGAGCGAGCAGCGCCGCCTCGACCCTGTTTCGCACCCTGAGCTTCTGCAGGATGTTGGTCATGTAGTGCTTGATGGTCTTCTCGCTGAGGCCCAGCCGGTCGCCGACCTCCCGGTTGCTCATGCCGTCGGCGACCAGCGCCAGGATGCCCTCCTCGCGCGGATTGAGGCGGGCGAACACGTCTGCCTCGGTGGCGACCCGGCTCGAACCCTTCGACCCCATCTCGACGAGCAGTCGCGCTGCCAGCCCCGGCGTCACGTAGTCCTCGCCCGAGTGGATATTGCGCACCGCTTGGGCGAGGTCGGGCCCGCTGATGCCCTTGAGGATGTATCCCCGCGCGCCGGCGCCGAGCGCCATGCTGACCGTCTCCTCGTCCTGGGCGACCGTCAGCATGGCGATCTTGACCACGGGTGCGGTGTTGGCGATGGCGCGCGCCGCCTCCACGCCGCCGCCGGGCAGGCTGACGTCGAGCAGCATGACGTCGGGCAGCTCTTCCTCGGCGATCCGCACCGCGTCCTCCGCGCTGGCCCCCTCCGCCACGATCTCGAAATCCGTGTGCGCCCGCAGCGTGTACATGACGCCCTCGCGCAGCATGGGATGGTCGTCGACGACGGCAATGCGGATCTTGTCAGTCATCGCTGTCGTCTCCGATCTTGAGCCGCCCGAGGTCGAAGCGCGCGGTGAGGCACGTCCCGCCGCCGGATCCGGCCGAGAGCCTCATCGTCCCGCCCAGGCTTTCGATGCGATCGCGCATCCCGGGCAGCCCGAGGCCGCTGCCGCCGGGCGGAACCGCGTTCCCCTCGAGCCCCGGTCCGTCGTCCTCGACCGAGATCGTGACGCGATCCGCCGCCGCAAGCTTCAGCGCCACGCGCTGTCCCATACCGGCCGCGTGGTGGAAGGCGTTGTTGAGGCCCTCCTGAACGAAACGATAGACGCACGTCTTGAGTTCGTCCGGAACCGGCCGCGCCAGTGCGTCGATGTCGATCGCGACGCGGGTCTCCGTCTTGCGCTCGTGAGCCCTGACGGCCATCTGCACCACCCGGTCGAGGCTGGCCCGCCCGAGCTCGGGCAGCGCGAGACCCGACGAGATGGCGCGGATCTCGCGCATGGCGTCGTTGAGCGAGCGGCGGATCATCTCGATGTCGTGGCGCACACCCGCGGCCGCTCCCGGTGGCTCGCCCGGAACGACGGCACGACTGGCGTCCGCTCCCGCGACCACCGCCTCCGCCGCGGCCTCCGGGCGGCGCTCGGCGCCGCCGCTTGCCGGCTGCAGGGCGTCGAGCCGCAACAGTGCGAGGCTCAGGAGCTGCGCCGGCCCGTCATGAAGATCGGCGCCGACGCGCCGCAGCAGCTTCTCGTTGACGATCGCCGTCCGGCGCGAGGCCTTCTGCACGCGGCTGCTCAGCTCGGCGTTGCGGGCGAGCAGCGTCCGGAGCTCGCCGACCTGCGCCTCGAGCGTGTCGCGCTGCTCCTCGATCGTCCGGCTGCCGCGGGCCACGATGCCGGCGAGCGCCGCGATCATCAGCGCCGTGATGCCGGCGACGACCAGCCACGTCAGCGCTTCCGCGCGCACGAGCTCCGACTTGACGCCGGCGCCGCTCTCGTAGAACTCCGAGATGGCGATGATGCGGTCCGTGTTTCGCTCGCGCACCGGGGCGTAGATCTCGATCAAGGGCGTCGCCAGCGACCGCTCGTCGTGATCCTGCTCGTGGTACTGGCCCTCGAACTCGGCCGAGATGGCCCCGCCCAGCGCGCGCAGGAAATTGGGCGTCGGACGGAATTTCTGGCCGATCTTGTCGTGCCAGTTGCTGTAGGCGATGGTGCCGTCGGGACGCCAGATCTTGATCGTCGGCACGCGCTTGTCGAGCGCGGGATACTGGAGCAGGCCATCGCGCGCCTTGCGGGTCTCGGGCGAGATCTCCGGCCCCGCCGCGAGCCCCT
>JAKAML010000220.1 GCA_021812845.1 Pseudomonadota bacterium | reverse complement strand
GAGCACGGCAGCGCGACGCTGCGCGTTCTCACGAGTCGCAACCAGCAGCCCGGCTCGCTGTTCGTGCCGATCCACTGGTCGGACGCCAACGCGAGCGCGGCGCGCGTCTCCGCCATGGTCCACGCCGTCACCGACCGCCACTCGGGCCAGCCGGAGGCCAAGGCCACACCGGCCCGCCTCTCCCCGGTCCGCGCCTCGCACTACGGCTTCGTGATCTCGCGCGCGCCGGTCCGTCCGCAACGCCTCGCCTATTGGGCGGCGGCGCGGACCACCCTCGGCTCCGCCGAGACCGGACACGCGATCGGGCACGTCCTGCATTTCGCACTCGACCAGCCGGCCGAGACGCTCGCCGCATGGATGCGCGAGACGCTGCCCGGCGACGACCGCGTGTCGCTCGAGGATTCGGCCGCCGGCACGTTCCGCACCGCGGTTTTCGCCGAGGGCCGTCTCGCGGCGGTCCTGGTGCTCGCCTCGTCGCCCAAGCTCCCGTCCATGGACTGGCTGCGCGGCGAGTTCGGCCGTACGGCGCCGGATGGCGCCGGCCGCCGGTCGCTTCTCGCCGGCCGTCCGGCGACGGGTGCCGCCGACGAGGGGCCGATCGTCTGCGTCTGCTACCAGGTCGGCAGCCACCGCATCACCGAGGCGATCGCCGCCGGCTGCGCCTCGACCAAGGACGTCGGCACCAGGCTCGGGGCCGGCACCAACTGCGGCTCCTGCCTGCCCGAGATCAAGCGGCTGATCGCCGCCCACGCCGCGGCCCGCGACGCGGCCGAATAGCCATCGCCCTTCCGATCCGCGGCATTTTATCGACGCCGTACCCTGTTCCGTAACCAGATCGGGCTATGTTGCCCGGCATGGCGATTGGACCGACGGGGGAGCACGACATGACGGCGCCGCGACTGGTGATCCGCAAGGCGATGATGGACGTGGGCGGCAAGCAGCGTCCCGTCATCCAGGTCCAGGCGCTGTTCGAGCCGGCGCTCCAGGCCAGGCTCAATGATCTGTTCGGCACCGAGATCCTGTTCAAGCGCGCGGTCTATGCGCAGGGCTTCCCCGACGGCACGCCGATCCCATCTCCAGGCATGGCACCGGCCCTCGGCGCCTTCCTGAAGAACGACGCCTGCCCCGAAATCACGGTCAAGTCGCTGCTCGCCGGCCAGAAGCTGCAGACGAACTCGCTGTGGGATATCGTCGCGTTCGAGTACATCTCCAAGCGCGCGTTCGACAACCTGTGCGAGTTCGCGGCGGCGGCGGCCGAGCTCGGCACCGAGAAGCACTATCTCGGCCAGGCGGCCGCCGACCTCCTGGCCTTCACGTCCGACACCGCCGCCGAGGCGGCTGCGGCGGCGGCCGCCGCCTGAGGGAACTACGCCTGGCTTCGGTCTTCCGCCCGCGCCTCGGCCGCGAGGTGCCGTCCCGTCCAGCGGCCGTAGCGCCAGGGGGCGAAGCGATGCCGCGCGCCGCTCAGGTCCGGCACCGGGTCGTAGCCGTGACTGCCCCAGGGATGACAGCGCAGGACGCGCGAGGTCGTCAGCCAGAACCCCCGCCACGCGCCGTTACGGTCGATGGCCTCGAGACCGTATTCCGAGCAGGTCGGCAGATGCCGGCACTGCCAGCCGGTCCACGGCCGGATGGTCCAACGGTAGAGATGGATCGGCAGCTTCAGCACGAGGGCGGCAAGGCGCGAGCCCGGCGAGCGGCTATTCACCGGCGTCGACCCTTCGTAGAGCGCCCGCCTCGCGCCGTCCCGCCTCGTCGAGCGCCCTTTCGAGCGCATCGAAGACGAGCAGCGTCGAGGTGTGGCGCGCCTTGTAGTCGCGCACGGGCGCGAGCAGGCCGAGATCGGCCCAGCGTCCCACCGGCGCCGGGCCGCCCTCCTTCAGCATCCGCCGCATGGCGGTGCCGACCTCGCGGATCTCGGCCGGCGTCGAGCCGACCGCCTCGCGGCCGACGACGGCGGCGGCGGCCTGGCCGAGCAGGCACGCCTTGACGGTCTGCGCATAGTCGGCGATCCGGCCGTCGCGCACGACGACGTCGACCGTCACCGTCGAGCCGCAGAGTTTGGAATGGGCGGTTGCGCTGGCGTCCGGGCCGGCGAGGCGGCCGGCGCGCGGCGACGTGGCGGCCAGCTCGAGGAACTTCGGGTTGTAGATCGCATCGAGTTCCGCCATCGGGTCCATCCTCACGCCGGCCGATCGCAGAGGCATCTGCGCGCCCGTGATGCGCGCCCGGCGGCGTTCCCATATATAGGCACCGCCCGGTGCCGTCACCCGCTCCTGCCGCACGACCCGCCGATCACCCCGTCGAGGAACCGCCGCCATGACCCGACCCGTCACCGCCTTCGCGCCACGCCCGGGTTCGGCCGCCGCCATCGAGCAGGGCGACAGCTTCACGCCCAGGTTCGACGCCGACGGGCTGATCCCGGCCATCGTCACGGACGCGGGAACGGGCGAGGTCCTGATGTTCGCGTGGATGAACGCCGAGGCCCTGGCGCGATCGATCGACACGCGCGAGGCCTGGTTCTGGAGCCGCTCGCGCAAGCGCTTCTGGCGCAAGGGCGAGGAGAGCGGCAACACGCTGTCGATCGTCGACATGCGGACCGACTGCGACCAGGACGTCGTGTTGCTCCGGGTGGCGATCGCCGGCGACGGCGTCGCCTGCCACACCGGGGCGCGGAGCTGCTTCTACCGCCGGCTGGCGCTCGGCTCCGGCGGCGGCGACGCCGGTCCCCGGCCGCGCGCCGACCGCCTCGTGCGCGGCGACTGAGCGCCGGAGGCGCGGAAACGCGGTTGCGGCGCCGAACCCGTGTTGCGCTGCACGGCGCTTTTCCGGCCCCCTCATCACAATTTGGTAGGCGGCCTTTAATCTCGCGGGCGCAGAATCCATTAAATTGCTTGTATCGGCTGCTCTTCTCGGCCGGTGCCGGCGGCACGACGTTTGCTTTCGCTCATGTCAGGCACGAGGTGCACGGACAAGAGGCCCGGAAGAGGCTGGCGGACGAGGCGCGCAGCGGCGGATCGGCGCCACGCCCTCGCCGACGAGCCGGGAGCGGACGATCGGTCCAAGGGTCATGAGGACCGGCACACGTTCACATTGGCCAGGACAACGACGATGGCTGCGGGCGCAAAGATCGGTCTGGCACTGGGCGGCGGCGCGGCGCGCGGCTGGGCGCACATCGGCGTGCTGAAGGCGCTGCGCGAGCTGGGCATCGTCCCCGACATCATTGCCGGAACCTCGATCGGCGCCGTCGTCGGCGGCTGCTACGCGGCCGGCCACCTCGACAGCCTCGAGGGCTTCGCGCTCGAGCTGACCCGGCGGCGCGTGTTCGGATACCTCGATTTCAACCTCTCCGGCACCGGCCTCATCAACGGCCAGCGGCTCGTCGAGCGGCTCGACAAGCACCTCGGCGAGCGCGCGATCGAGGATCTCGACGTCCGCTTCACCGCCGTCGCCACCGAGATCGGCTCCGGGCACGAGATCTGGCTGTCGCGCGGCAAGCTGGTCGAGGCGGTCCGCGCCTCCTACGCCATCCCCGGCATCTTCCGCCCGGTCAAGGTCAACGGCCGCTGGCTGTTCGACGGCGCGCTCGTCAACCCGATCCCGGTCTCCGTCTGCCGGGCGTTCGGCGCGCGCTATGTGATCGCGGTCAATCTCAACTCGGACGTGTGCGGCCGCGGCACGATCGTGCCGCATCTCGACGCGGGCGACGCCGGCGACCTCGATGTCGACGAGCCCCAGCCCGTCAAGGGCAAGAACGGCGTCGCCGTCCGCCGACTGTTGCAGCGCCAGATCTTCGGCCGCGGCGAGGAGACGCCCGGCATCTCGACCGTCATGGTCGACGCCTTCAACATCGTCCAGGATCGCATCGCCCGCTCGCGGCTCGCCGGCGACCCGCCAGACGCTCTCATCAGCCCCCGCCTCGGCGGCGTCGGCCTGTTCGACTTCCATCGCGCGGAGGAGCTGGTCGCACTCGGCGCGGCGGCCGTCCGCCGCGACGCGGAGGATCTGGTGCGCGAGATCGCGATCCGGCGCGGCGGCGACGGCCGCTCGCGCACGGACGCGATCGTCCGCACCTGACGAGCCCGGGCCGCGATGACCCCGCGGCGCGGTGCCTCGAGGGAAATTCCGAGGTTGAGCGAACGGGACGACCGTT
>JAKAML010000219.1 GCA_021812845.1 Pseudomonadota bacterium | reverse complement strand
GAAGGGCGTCGGCGCGCTCGTGGTGCGGGAGGGTGTCGAGATCGCGCCCATGGTTCGCGGCGGCGGCCAGGAGCGGCGGCGCCGCGCCGGCACCGAGAACGTGGCCGCGATCGCCGGTTTCGGCGCGGCGGCGGCGGCCGCTCGCCGCGACCTGGCCGACATGCCGCGTCTGGCGCGGATGCGCGATCGGCTCGAGCGCGAGGTGCGGCGGCTGACGCCGGCGGCCGTCGTCCCGGGCGAGGGTGCAGAGCGGCTGGCGAACACGGCGTGCATCGCGCTCGCGGGCGCCAGGGCCGAGACGCTGGTGATCCAGCTCGATCTCGACGGCATCGCGGTCAGCGCCGGCTCCGCCTGCTCGTCCGGCAAGGTCGGTGCGAGCCACGTTCTGGCCGCCATGGGCATTCGTCCCGAGCTCGCCTCGGCGGCGATCCGCGTCAGCCTCGGCCACGCGACGCGCGAGGCCGACATCGACGCATTCCTGTCCGCCTGGGCGCGTCACGCGGCGCGCCGCGGGGCGGCAGGCGGCATTTCGACGACGGTGGCCGATCGGGCATCCGGCACTGCGCCGGCCCCGCTTCGGGCCTCAGCAGGAGACAGGTGAGATGGCGGCAGTTCAGGAGACGATCGACCAGGTCAAGAAGATCGACGTCGACCAGTACAAGTACGGGTTCGAGACGGCGATCGACATGGTCAAGGCGCCGAAGGGTCTCGACGAGGGCACCGTGCGCTACATCTCGGCCAAGAAGGGCGAGCCGGAGTGGATGCTCGAGTGGCGTCTCGCCGCCTTCGAGCGCTGGAAGGCGATGGCCGAGCCGGCGTGGGCCAAGCTCAAGTATCCGAAGATCGATTTCCAGGATCTCTACTACTATGCCGCTCCGCGCAGGAACGAGGCGCCGAAGAGCCTCGACGAGGTCGATCCGGAGATCCTGAAGACCTACGAGAAGCTCGGCATCCCGCTGCGCGAGCAGGAGATCCTGGCCGGCGTCTCGGGCTCGCGGGTCGCGGTCGACGCGGTGTTCGACAGCGTCTCGGTGGTGACCACCTTCAAGGCCGAGCTGAAGAAGGCCGGCGTCATCTTCTGCTCGATCTCGGAGGCGCTTCGCGAGCATCCTGACCTCGTCAGGAAGTACCTGGGCTCGGTCGTGCCGCAGTCCGACAACTACTATGCGGCCCTCAACTCGGCGGTGTTCTCGGACGGCTCGTTCGTCTACATCCCGCCCGACACGCGCTGCCCGATGGAGCTCTCGACCTATTTCCGCATCAACGAGAAGAACACCGGCCAGTTCGAGCGCACGCTCATCATCGCCGACAAGGGCTCCTACGTGTCCTACCTCGAGGGCTGCACGGCGCCGACCCGCGACGAGAACCAGCTTCACGCGGCGGTCGTCGAGCTGGTCGCGCTCGACAACGCCGAGATCAAGTACTCGACGGTGCAGAACTGGTATCCCGGCGACAAGGACGGCAAGGGCGGCATCTATAACTTCGTGACCAAGCGCGGCGACTGCCGCGGCCACCACTCGAAGATCAGCTGGACCCAGGTCGAGACCGGCTCGGCGATCACCTGGAAGTACCCGAGCTGCATCCTGCGCGGCGACTATTCGCGCGGCGAGTTCTATTCGATCGCGGTGTCGAACGGCCACCAGCAGGTCGACTCTGGCACCAAGATGATCCATCTCGGCAAGAACACGTCGAGCCGCATCATCTCGAAGGGCATCGCAGCCGGCTTCTCGCAGAACACCTATCGCGGGCTCGTCTCGGCCCACCGGAAGGCCGCCAACGCGAGGAACTTCACGGCCTGCGACAGCCTCCTGATCGGCGACAAGTGCGGCGCCCACACGGTGCCCTACATCGAGGCCAAGACCTCGTCGGCGCACTTCGAGCACGAGGCCACGACCTCGAAGATCTCCGACGACATGCTGTTCTACTGTATGCAGCGCGGACTGTCCGAGGAGGAGGCGATCGCCCTCGTCGTCAACGGCTTCGTCCGCGACGTGCTGCAGCAGCTCCCCATGGAGTTCATGGCCGAGACGCAGAAGCTCATCGGCATCTCGCTCGAAGGGAGCGTGGGATGAAGATCCCCTCTTCCCGAGCGGGGAGAGGGTCAGGGTAAGGGGCGGAGGCCCGCGCCGCAGCTCGCGGCCGCCCCTCGCCCCGGCCCTCTCACCATGAATGGATGGGGAGAGGGTGGCGACACAACGGCTTTGGAGTCGATCGAATGCTCGAGATCAAGAACCTGCACGTGAAGCTCGCCGACGAGGACAAGGAGATCATCAAGGGTCTCTCGCTGACCGTGCCGAAGGGCGAGGTCCACGCCATCATGGGCCCGAACGGATCGGGCAAGTCGACGCTCGCCTACGTGCTCGCCGGCCGCGAGGACTACGAGGTCGTCTCCGGCGACATCCTCTGGAACGGCGAATCGATCCTAGAGATGGAGCCCGACGAGCGCGCCGCCAAGGGCGTGTTCCTCGCCTTCCAGTATCCGATGGAGATCCCGGGCGTCGCCGGGCTGACGTTCCTGAGGACGGCCGCGAACGCCGTCAGGAAGAAACGCGGCGAGGCCGAGCTGACGACGCCCGAGTTCATGAAGCTCGTCAAGGACCGCGCGTCGAAGCTCAACATCGACGTCGAGATGCTGAAGCGGCCGGTCAACGTCGGGTTCTCCGGAGGCGAGAAGAAGCGCTCGGAGATCCTGCAGATGGCCATGCTCGAGCCGACGCTGTGCGTGCTCGACGAGACCGATTCGGGCCTCGACATCGACGCCCTCAAGGTCGTCTCCGAGGGCGTCAACGCGCTCCGCTCCAAGGATCGGGCGATGCTCGTCATCACCCACTACCAGCGCCTGCTCGACCATATCGTCCCCGACCGCGTGCACGTCCTCGCGCACGGCGTCATTCAGCGCTCGGGCGGCAAGGAGCTGGCGCTCGAGCTCGAGAAGTCTGGCTACGCGGAGTTCCAGGGCAAGGCGGCGTGACGCGGCGTCCGTGGGGCGCGCGGTGACACGATGGGAGAGGCAGGACCGATGAATGTCGCGGTGATGAAGACCAAGGTCGAGCAGGCGCTGACCGAGCAGTTCGAGCGCGTGGCGCCGAGGCTGCCGGGCGGCGACGCGGTGGCGGAGGCGCGGCGGGAGGCGATGGGCCGGTTCGCGGCGCTCGGCCTGCCGAGCCGGCGCGTCGAGGAATGGAAGTACACCGATCTCCGCAACGCGCTGAAGGAGCCGCTCACGGTCGCGGTCGACGACGAGACGAGGCTGACCGTTGCCGATCTCATCGTCGCGCTCGGCCCGCTCGCCCATCTCGACGCCGCCCGCGTGGTGTTCGTCAACGGCCGCCATCGCAAGGATCTCTCCAACCTCGACGGTGCCGCCGGCATCGAGGTGACGTCGCTCGGCGCGGCGCTGGCGGCCGCCCAGGACAAGGTCGGACGCGCGCTCGCCGGAACGACAGGCCCTTCGGACGACGCGGTGCTGCAGCTCAACACCGCCTACATGACCGACGGCGCGGTGGTGCGGGTCGGCGACGGCGTCGCGCTCGAGAAGCCGCTCATGGTCGTGTTCCTGCGCGCGGGCGCGGAGGGACGTTTCGTCGCCACCCGCAATGTGGTCAGCGTCGGCAGGGGCGCCTCCGCGACCCTCGTCGAGGCGTTCGTCGCGCTCCCCGGAGCGACGGCCGACGGCCAGCACAACGCGGCGACCGAGATCGCGCTCGGCGACGGCGCGCGCGTCACCCACGTTAAGATCGCCGCCGAGACGGGGAAGGACCAGGGCCGCGCCGCGCACCTCTGGAACGCCATGGCCGGGCTCGGCAGGGACGCGACCTATCGCGGCTTCCAGCTTTCCCAGAGCCTCGGCCTGGCGCGCAATCAGATTTTCGTCACCTACCACGGCGAGGGCGGCAAGCTCGATCTCTCGGGGCTGTTCCTCGGCCGCGGCAGCGACCATATCGACACGACGCTGGTCGTCGATCACGCCGTCCCGCACTGCGAGAGCCGCGAGCTCTACAAGGGCGTGCTCGACGGCGAGGCCAAGGGCATCTTCCAGGGCAAGGTCATCGTCCGCCCCGACGCGCAGAAGTCGGACGGCAAGCAGATGGCGCAGGCGCTGATGCTGTCGCCCGACGCCGAGTTCTCGTCGAAGCCCGAGCTCGAGATCTAGATCG
>JAKAML010000218.1 GCA_021812845.1 Pseudomonadota bacterium | reverse complement strand
CACGCCCTCGGCGTTCGGATGCAACCCGTCGCCGAGATTGAGCTTGGGGTCGAGCGCGATCCCCTCGAGGAAGAACGGATCGAGGAGCGTGCCGTGCTTCTGCGCGAGATCCGAGAACATGGCGTCGAAGGCGTGCGCATAGTCGTCGCCCCAGTTGCGCGGCGCCTTCATCCCGGCGAGCAGCACCGGAATGCCGCGCCGGCCGAGCTCGGCCAGGATCTTGTCGAGGTTCGCCCGCGCGACCGCGGGGTCGATGCCGCGCAGGGCGTCGTTGGCCCCGAGCTCGAGGATCACCGCGTCTGCCGTGTCCGGCACCGCCCAGGCGAAGCGGGCGAGGCCGGCCGCGGTCGTATCGCCCGACACGCCGGCATTGAGCACCGTGACCGCGTGCCCCTTTCCGGCGAGCGCTTTCTGGAGCTGCGCCGGAAACGCCTCCGGCTGCGCCAGCATGTAGCCCGCGGTCAGGCTGTCGCCGAACGCCACGATCTCGAGCGGGCGGGGCGGGGCGGCGGAGCCCGGTGTCTGGAGGAGTGCCGCCATGGCCAGGTTGAAGATCGTAAGCCACGCCACCATCTGCGCAAGGCCGCGCGATCGCGCCGGAAGCGTCGTCAACTTCATGATTGCGCCTCATCGGTCTTCCAAAGCCTTGCGTTCACGTAGATGCTGGACCGGGGGGAGGCAAGGCCCGACACCGAAATCCCGATCTCTGCCCCCGATCTCTGCCGAGGAGCCGCCCCGACCGTGCACGCGCCCGCCGCCAAGCCGATCATCACCCTCCGCGACGTCCGGCTGACGCTCGACAGCCGTGCCGGCCCGGTCGACATCCTGCGCGGCGTCAGCCTCGACGTTCCCGCCGGCCAGTCGGTTGCCGTCGTCGGCCCTTCGGGTTCCGGCAAGACGTCCCTCCTCATGGTGCTGGCCGGCCTCGAGCGGGCAACGAGCGGCCAGATCCGCGTCGCGGGTCATGATTTCGGCGCGCTCGGCGAGGACGCCCTGACGCGGGTGCGCGGCGCCGAGATCGGCATCGTGTTCCAGTCGTTCCATCTCGTGCCGACCATGACCGCACTCGAGAACGTCGCGCTGCCGCTCGAGTTCGCCGGCGACCGATCGGCGTTCGAGACCGCGCGCGGCCTGCTCGACGAGGTCGGTCTCGGTCCCCGCCTCGATCACTATCCGGCGCAACTCTCGGGCGGCGAGCAGCAGCGCGTCGCGCTGGCGCGCGCCCTGTCGGCGCGGCCGAAGCTCATCCTTGCCGACGAGCCGACCGGCAACCTCGACGGCAAGACCGGCCGCGCGGTGGTCGACCTGCTGTTCGGGCTCCAGCGCAAGCGCCATGCGACGCTCGTCCTCGTCACCCACGACGAGCGACTGGCGGCCGAATGCCAGCGCACGATCCGCATGTCGGACGGCGTCATCGCCTCCGAAACCGTCGCGGCCGCCGCATGAGCGACACCGCGACCATCGGCACCGAGCCCGCCGCCGTCGACACGGACCGCGGCATCGCCCTCGCCGCCACGATCAGGCTCGCGCTGCGCGAGCTGCGCGGCGGCCTCGGCGGCTTCTACGTCTTCATCGCCTGCGTGGCGTTGGGCGTCATGGTCATCACCGCCGTCGGCGCGCTGTCGGACGCACTGAGGAACGGCCTCGAGCGGCAGGGCCGCGAGATCCTCGGCGGCGACGTCACGTTGTCCAGGATGCACGCCCGCGCCGACCCACGCGAGCGCGGCTGGCTCGACCGGCGCGGCCTCGTCAGCGAGACGGCGACGATCCGCACTATGGCCCGCCGGCTCGACGGCGAGGACCAGACCCTGGCCGAGCTGAAGGCCGTCGACGCACGCTACCCTCTGGTCGGCGCCGTGCGGCTCGCCGACGGGACGACCCTCGCCGCGGCGGTCCGCGGCGCAGCCGGAACGGCGGGCGGCTCCGCGGGCGGCGCCGTCGTCGAGCCGATCCTGCTCGAACGGCTCGGGCTCCGGGTCGGCGACCGGATGCGGATCGGCACCGCCGAGGTCACGATCCGCGCCACGCTGACCGCCGAGCCGGATCAGCTCGTCGACCGCCTGACCTACGGTCCGCGCGTGCTCGTTTCCCTCGACACGCTGGCGGCGACCGGGCTCGTGCAGCCGGGCACGCTGATCCGCTGGCGCTACGCGCTCGCGCTCGATCCGGCGCGCGCTGCCGACGCGGACGCGCTCGTCTCGCTCCGCGACGCGGTCAAGGCCGATCTGCCGGAGGCAGGCTTCACCGTCACCGACCGCCGCAACCCTTCGCCGCAGGTGGCGCGAACCCTCGATCGCTTGCGCCAGTTCCTGACCCTGATCGGCCTCGTCGCGCTGCTCGTCGGCGGCGTCGGCGTTGCCAATGCCGTCAACACCTTCATCGACAAGCGGCGCAAGGTCATCGCGACCATGAAGAGCCTCGGCGCACCGGGCCACACGGTATTCCTGATCTTCCTCGTCCAGATCCTTGTGATCGCGGCCATCGGCGTCGCGGTCGGGCTCGGGCTCGGCTACCTCGTTCCCGGCGTTCTGCAGGCGCTCTACGGGGCGGCCTTGCCGGTCGAGGTCGAGGTCACGGTTTCGCTCTACAGCCTCGTCGTCGCCGCCGTCTACGGCTTCCTCGTCGCGCTGCTGTTCGCGTTGTGGCCGCTCGGTCGCGCCGAGCGCGTCTCGGCGGCGGTGCTGTTCCGCGACGAGGTCGGCAACGACGGCGGTCTGCCGAAGGCGCACATCGTCGCGGGGACCGCGGCCGTGATGGCGGCGCTCGTTGCGGTCGCCGTCTTCACCTCCGAGTCCTACAAGCTGGCGCTGATTTTCTGCGCCGGCCTGCTCGTCGTGTTCGCCGTCTTCCTCGGCCTCGGCTGGCTCGTCACCCGCCTCGCGCGCCGCGCGCCCCGCTCCCGGACGCCCGAGATCGCGCTCGCCGTCGGCAACATCGGCGCGCCGGGAGGGCTCGCGTCGAGCGTCGTGCTGTCGCTCGGCGCCGGGCTGTCGCTCCTGGTCGCGGTTGCTTTGACCGACGCCTCGATCGTCAAGGAGCTGTCGTCGCGGCTGCCCGATCGCTCGCCCAACTATTTCGTGCTCGACATCCCGAAGGACGATTACGCGGCGATCGCCCGCACCGTGACGGACACCGTCGCCGGCGCCGAGGTGTCGAGCGCGCCGATGCTGCGCGGCCGCCTCGTCAAGCTCAAAGGTACATCCGTCGAAGAGATCAAGGCGCCGCCCGAGGCGGCATGGGTACTGAATGGCGACCGCGGGCTGTCCTACGCGAAGGACGTGCCCGAGGGCTCGAAAGTCGTCGCCGGCGAATGGTGGCCCGACGGCTACCGCGGCGAGCCCCTGGTCTCGTTCGAGGCCGACCTCGCCCGAAAGCTCGGCGTCGGCATCGGCGACGAAGTGACCGTCAACGTCCTCGGCCGCAACGTCACCGCGCGGATCTCCAACCTGCGCGAGGTGAACTGGGAGAGCCTCGCCATCAACTTCGTGATGGTGTTCTCGCCCAACACGCTCGAAGCCGCCCCACACAACCTCCTGGCGACGATCCTCTTGCCGAAGGGCGCGACACTCGAGCAGGAGGCTGTCGTCGGCCGGCGGCTCGGCAAGGCGTTCCCCGCGGTGACGGCGATCCGCGTCAAGGACGCCCTCGACGCCTTCAACGCCATCTTCGTCAAGGTCATGACTGCCGTCAGGGTCGCCGGCAGCGTCACCCTGGTCGCCGGCGCGCTGGTGCTCGCTGGCGCGCTCGTCACCGCCCAGCGGCGTCGCATCCTGGAGGCGGTGATCCTGAAGGCGCTCGGTGCCACGCGGCGGCGGATCGTCGGCGCCCACCTCGTCGAATACCTGCTGCTCGCGGCAGTGACCGCGCTGTTCGCCGTCCTGCTCGGCGCCGCCGCCGCTTGGGCCACGCTTCATCTCGTCATGGACGTCGAGTTCTCGTTCTCCCTGGCCGCGGTCGCGCAGGCGCTCGGCCTGGCGACCGGTCTCGTGCTGCTGTTCGGCGGTCTCGGAACCTGGCAAGTGCTGCGCGCCCGGCCGGTGCCTTACCTCAGGTCCGAGTAGTCCCGGAAATCACGACTAGGGGGGTCCGCTTTTTTTGGATGCGGCTCCTTGAATACGACGAAAGACGAGGTCATATTCCGTCGGCACAGTGCTGGT
>JAKAML010000217.1 GCA_021812845.1 Pseudomonadota bacterium | reverse complement strand
CCTCCCCGGCGCAGCGGCAGGGTACCGTCAGAAACCTGTCGATGAAGCATTGCGACGTCCGCTGCGGACCAATCCCCTACGCCCGCATCCCGTCCGCCCTGGAGCAGCCTACCGCAACACATGTGGACGTCATCTCAATTCGAAAAAAAACAGTTGTCGTCGAATGCGTGCCACACCGGCGCGGCGCAGCGCCCGGCGGGCGCCCGCCCTTCACGGCGATCTGAAACACCTGTAATCAGCTTCTCACATTCTGCCCCCGTGTCGATGGACTTTCGATGCCAACCCCCGGCCGCCAGCCTTCGCCCACCGTCTACAAGATCTGCCCGCGCGCCGACTGGGACGCCGCCTGCCGCGACGGCCACTACCGCGGCTCCGCCGACGACCTGCGCGACGGCTTCATCCATTTCTCGGCCGCATCGCAGGTCGCCGCCACCGCCGCCAGGCACTTCCGCGGCCAGCCGGGCCTCGTGCTGGTCGCGATCGATGCCGCGGCCCTCGGGCCGGCGCTCCGCTGGGAACCCTCTCGCGGCGGCGATCTCTTTCCCCATCTCTACGCCGCGCTCCCCGTGGCCGCCGCCACGGCGGTTGCCGACCTGCCGCTCGCTGCGGATGGCGTGCCGCGCGTTCCGGAGCTTCCCGCATGATGCTCGACCGCCTCTACGGCCTGGCGCGGCCGATGCTGTTCCTGCTGCCGCCGGAGGATGCCCACGAGGCGACGCTGAAATCGCTCGAGCGCGGGCTCTTTCCGCGCAGCGCGGCCGGCGTCCGGCGTGAGATCGCGACCACCGCGTTCGGCCTCGACTTCCCCAATCCGCTCGGCATCGCGGCCGGTTTCGACAAGGACGCCCGCGTCCCCGACGCGGTGCTCGGCATGGGCTGCGGCTTCGCCGAGATCGGCACCGTGACGCCGCTGCCGCAACTCGGCAATCCGAAGCCGCGCGTGTTCCGCCTCGTCGCCGACCGCGGCCTCGTGAACCGCCTCGGTTTCAATAACGGCGGCCACGCTGCGGCGCTCTTCCGGCTCGAGCGGCGGCCACGCCACGGCATCGTCGGCGTCAACATCGGCGCCAACAAGGACACCGAGGACCGCGCCGCCGACTACGTGCGCGGGCTCGAGGCCTTCAACGGCGTGGCGAGCTATTTCACCGTCAACATCTCGTCGCCGAACACGCCCGGCCTCCGCGACCTGCAGGCCCCCTCGGCCCTCGACGGGCTGCTCGGCCGGATCATGACGGCGCGCGAGGGTCTCGTCGCGCGTGGCGGGCCGCGCCGCCCGGTGGTGGTCAAGATCGCCCCCGACATCGCCGAGGACGACCTCCCCGCCATCGTCGGGCGGCTCGTCGCCAACGCCGTCGACGGCATCGCCGTCTCCAACACGACGCTGTCGCGGCACGGGCTCGCGTGCCCTGAGGCGAGGGAGAGCGGCGGGCTCTCGGGACGGCCGCTGTTCGAGCGCTCGACCATCGTGCTCGCCCGCGTCCACGCGCTGACCGCCGGCCGCATCCCGCTGATCGGCATCGGCGGCATCGACAGCGGCGAGACCGCGCTCGCCAAGATCGAAGCGGGAGCGACCCTGATCCAGCTCTACACGGGACTCGTCTACGAAGGCGCGGGTCTGATCCCGCGCATCACCGGGCATCTGGCGGACGCGGTGCACCGCGCGGGCGCTTCCTCGATCTCGGCGCTCGTCGGCCGCAACGCCCCGACCTGGGCGGCCCGGACACTGCCGGGCTGACCCTTCCGGTCGCGGCCGGCGGCCGTCACATGCGGCCGTCGTCCGGCCGCCGGCCGAGGCCCATCAGCCGCGCCACGATCCACACCGGCACCACGACCATGGCCCCGAGCAGCAGGTACTGCAGCACCCATTCCACCGCGCCGAAGCCCATGTCGTAGATGCGCCGTGCCAGCACGTTGATGTGGTAGAAGAAGTTGCCCGGCGTAATGCCGAGCGCCGACAGCACGATGCCGACCACGATCGACAGCACCGCGAGGCGGAGCACGAGCCCGATCAGATGACTGCCGAAAGCGTTGCGATCCATGCCGTCGTCCCTCCCGTACGCGCGCCCTGGGCCGCCGCGTGGGGCGATCCGGCACCTCCGGCGCATACCACACGGCAACGCGCGAGGCGAGGCGACGCGGCGCTTCCGGCGGCCGTCCGCGTCACCATGCGCTCCGGCGCCTAGGTCGGCCATGGCCAACCGGCATCCGGAGACCCGGCCCCGCAGCGCCCGCAAGTCCCGCCCGGCAGCGCCCGCTCTGCTCCCCGCGCCATTCGGGGACTGGTTCGCGCGCCGCGGATGGTCACCGCGGCCGCACCAGCTCGCGCTCCTCGACGCCGCGCGTGACGGCCGCTCGACGCTGCTCGTCGCCCCGACCGGCGCCGGCAAGACGCTGGCGGGCTTCCTGCCGTCCCTGGTCCGGCTCGCGACCGGCCGGCCGCCGAGGACCGGCGGCGGGCTCGACACCCTCTACGTGTCGCCGCTCAAGGCGCTCGCCGCCGACATTCAGCGCAATCTCGCGACGCCGATCGCCGAGATGGGACTCCGTATCCGCACCGAGACCCGCACCGGCGACACCGCCGCCGCCCGCCGTCAGCGCCAGCGCGCCCGACCGCCGCAGATCCTCCTGACCACGCCCGAGCAGATCGCGCTGCTGCTCAGCCACCCCGACGCGCCCTTCCTCTTCGCCGACCTCCGGTCCGTGATCGTCGACGAGCTGCACGCGCTTGCGGGCACCAAGCGCGGCGACCTCCTCGCTCTCGACCTCGCCCGCCTCCGCGCGATCGCACCCCGGCTCGTCACGACCGGACTCTCCGCCACCGTCGCCCGGCCCTCCGAGCTCGCCGCCTATCTCGTCGCCCAGGAGAGCCCCGACGACGCGACCCACCTCGCCGACGTCGTCGTCGCGTCGGGTGGCGCACCGCCCGCGATCGCGATTCTCGAGCTCGACGAGCCCGTGCCGTGGTCGGGTCATTCCGCGCGCTACGCCATGCCGCGCATCTACGACGCGATCGCCGCGCACCGGCTGACGCTCGTCTTCGTCAACACGCGGATGCAGGCCGAGCTCGTGTTCCAGGAGCTGTGGCGGATCAACGACTCGGGCCTCCCGATCGCGCTCCACCACGGCTCGCTCGACACCGCCCGGCGGCGGAAGGTCGAGGCGGCGATGGCCGCCGGCACCTTGAAGGCCGTGGTCGCCACGTCCACGCTCGATCTCGGCATCGACTGGGGCGATGTCGATCTCGTCGTCAACGTCGGCGCGCCGAAGGGCTCGAGCCGCCTGCTGCAGCGCATCGGCCGCGCCAACCATCGCCTCGACGAGCCGTCACGGGCGCTGCTCGTCCCCGCCAACCGCTTCGAGGTGCTCGAATGCCGCGCCGCGCTCGACGCCGCCCGCGCCGGCGAGCAGGACGTCGCCCACGCCCGCTCGGGCGCCCTCGACGTGCTCGCCCAGCACGTCCTCGGCATGGCCTGTGAGGCGCCCCTCGCGCCCGACGCGCTCTACACCGAGGTCCGCCGCGCCGCACCCTACGCCGCGCTGCCGCGCGCGACCTTCGACCGCGTCCTGGGCTTCGTCCGCGACGGCGGCTATGCGCTCAGGGCCTACGAGCGCTTCGCGCGGCTCGTCGAGGAGCCCGGCGGCACGCTGCGCCTCGCCCACCCCGGCATTGCCCGGCAGTACCGCCTCAATGCCGGCACCATCGTCGACAGCCCGATGATCCGCGTCCGCCTCGGCCGCCGGACCCGCCGCGCCGACGGCACCGCAAGGCCCGCCGGCGGCTTCGGCGGCCGCGTGCTCGGCGAGGTCGACGAGTATTTCGTCGAGCAGCTCCGCCCCGGCGATGCGTTCGTGTTCGCGGGCGAGGTGCTGCGCTTCGAGGGGCTGTCGGAAACCGAGGCCCACGTCACCCGCGCCACGGCCAGCGACCCCGTGATCCCGAGCTACGCCGGCGGCAAGTTCCCGCTCTCGACCCATCTCGCCGGCCGCGTCCGCCGGATGCTCCATGACCGCGCTGCATGGTCCCTCTTGCCGCCGCCGGTCGCCGAATGGCTGGCCATGCAGGACGCCCGCTCGCTGATCCCGGCGCCCGACGAAGTTTTGGTCGAGACCTTCCCCCACCACCGCCGCCACCATCTCGTCTGCTATCCGTTCGAGGGTCGCCTCG
>JAKAML010000216.1 GCA_021812845.1 Pseudomonadota bacterium | reverse complement strand
TCGCGGGCCGGAGGCTGCCGATCGTGGTCAAGGCCGACGGGCTCGCGGCCGGCAAGGGCGTCGTCATCGCCACGACCGTCGCCGAGGCGGAAGCGGCGATCGACGCCTGCTTCGGCGGCCAGTTCGGCAGCGCCGGCTCCGAGGTCGTGATCGAAGAGTTCCTCGACGGCGAGGAGGCGAGCTTCTTCGCGCTGTCGGACGGCACCAACGTGCTGCCGCTCGCGGCGGCGCAGGACCACAAGCGCGTCGGCGACGGCGACACCGGGCCCAATACCGGCGGCATGGGGGCCTATTCGCCTGCGCCCGTGATGACGCCGGAAATGGTCGAGCGCACCATGGCCGAGATCATCCGCCCGACGGTCGGTGGCCTCGCCGCGCGCGGCACGCCGTTCAAGGGCGTCCTGTTCGCCGGGCTGATGATCACCGCCAAGGGCCCGCAGCTCATCGAATACAACGTGCGTTTCGGCGATCCCGAGACGCAGGTGCTGATGATGCGCCTCCGGTCGGATCTCCTGACCGCGCTCGTCGCGGCGGCCGACGGCACGCTCGACAAGCTCGACCTGCGCTGGCGCGACGAGGCGGCACTGACCGTCGTGCTGTGCGGCCGCGGCTACCCCGGAACACCCGAGAAGGGCGGCGAGATCCGTGGTCTCGACGCCGCGCGGGCAACGGAGGGCGTCGAGATCTTCCACGCCGGCACCCGCCGTCTCGGCGACCGCATCATCGCCGACGGCGGCCGCGTCCTCAACGTGACCGCACGCGGGAGGACGGTCGCGGAGGCGCAGGCCCGCGCCTACGACGCGATCGCCAAGATCGACTGGCCGGGCGGCTTCTGCCGCCGCGACATCGGCTGGCGCGCCATCGCCCGCGAACGGGAGGCCGACCCGCGGCGGCCACCGGCGAGGACCCCATGACCGGCGCCGCCGACTTCTTCCCCGGCTTTCAGGTTCGAACCGTCGAGACCTCCGTCGGCCGCATCTTCGCCCGCGTCGGCGGCGCCGGACCGCCGCTGCTCTGCCTGCACGGCTTCCCGGAGACGCACGCCATGTGGCACCGCGTATCGGCCGCGCTCGCACGCCACTTCACCGTCGTCGCCGCCGACCTGCCTGGCTACGGCGAGAGCGCCATCCCGCCCCGCGAGCAGGGCCTCGCGCCCTACGCCAAGTCGGCCATGGGCCGGATCATGGCCGACGTCATGGCGACGCTCGGGCACGCGCGATTCCGCGTCCTCGCGCACGACCGCGGCGCGCGCGCCGCCTACCGGCTGATGCTCGACCGGCCGGGCACCGTCGAGCGGGCCGTGCTGCTCGACATTCTGCCGACGCTCGATGTGTGGGAGAGCTTCGCCGATCCCGCCGCGGCGCGGCTGATGAGCCACTGGACGTTCCTCGCGCAACCGGCGCCGCTGCCCGAGACGCTGATCGGCGCCGCCCCGGACCACTGGCTCGAAAGCCGCTTCGTGCGCGGCGGCGCGGCGCTGCCCCCTTGGCTGACGCGCGACCTCTGGGTCCACTACCAGGCGATCCACGCGATCCCCGAGCGGCAGTCGGCGCACTGCGACGACTATCGCGCCGGGGCCACGCTCGACCTCGACGACGACCGCGCGAGCCGCGCCCGCGGCGACATGATCGCGGCGCCCGTGCTGGTGCTGTGGGGCAGCCGCGGCAACCTCGCCACCGCCGCCGACCCGCTCGCCGTCTGGCGGCGCTGGTGCCGCGACGTCACGGGCGGCCCGGTCGACAGCTCGCACTACATCCCCGAGGAGAACCCGGCCGGACTCGTCGACGCCGCCCTGCCCTTCCTTCTCGGCGGCGGCGCGCCCACATAGCTTCGAGCGCCGCAGCCCGCGAGCCCCGCGAGACCGATGTCCCGTTCTCCCACCCGCGCCCGGCCCGAGATGCCCCGCCACAGCGGACCGACCATCGGCCTCGCGCTCGGCGGCGGCGGCGCGCGCGGGCTCGCGCACATTCCGATGCTCGAGGCGTTCGACGAGCTCGGCATCCGGCCCAAGATCATCGCCGGCACCTCGATCGGCGCCGTGTTCGGCGCCGCCTACGCGGCCGGGATGCGCGCCGCCGAGATCCGCGCCCATACCGAGGAGGTGCTCGGCCAGCGGTTCGACCTGGTCCGCGAGCTGTTCCGTGCCCGCGCCCCCGCCATCGGCCGCGTGCTCGGCCTTTTCAACACGCGCTCGGCGTTCCTCGAGCCCGCGGCGCTGCTCGACCTCGTGCTGCCGAGCCGGTTCCCGACCGAGTTCGCGGCACTGCGGACGCCGCTCGAGATCGTCGCCACCGACTTCTACGCCCAGGAGGCGCGGGTCTTCACGTCGGGTCCGCTCAGGCCGGCGATCGCCGCCAGCATGGCACTGCCGGTGGTGTTCCAGCCGGTCGCCGTCGACGGCCGGGCGCTGGTCGACGGCGGGCTCACCAACCCGCTGCCGTTCGACCTCCTCGACGGCAAGGCCGAGGTCGTGGTCGCGATCGACGTCACCGGCGCGCCGCTGCCCGCGGCGGGACGGGCGCTGCCGAGCGCGTCGGAGGTCCTGTTCGGCTCGGCGTTCCTGTTCGAGCGCGCTCTGATCCGCGAGAAGCTCAGGTCGCGCCGGCCCGACATCCTGATCGACGCCGGCATGAGCCGCTTCCAGGTGCTCGACTTTCTCAGGGCCGGCGAGATCCTGGCCGCCGCACTGCCGGCCAAGGAGCTGCTGAAGCGCCAGCTCGCGCGGCTGATCGAGGCCGAGACGCTCGAGGCGCTGCCCGCGCCCGGCCACGCCAGCATCGCGTCCGGCTCCGAAGCCGGGCCCGAGGCAGCCAAGGGGCCGCCGCCCGGCGCGCCCTCCGCGCGCAGGAAGCCCAGACGGCGGCTGTTCAGGCGCGGCCGCAAGGGCGCGGACGACGGACCGGACGGGAGCGCGGTCTGACCCCCGCGAGCCGCGGTTGCGACCGCGGAAGCCTCCGACGCTCCACGGCCGGCCATCGAGCCGGTCATCCAGGTTCTTGCTTGCGGCGGCTGACGTTCGGTCTGAATAGCCGTGTCGAGCACGGCCGAGACGCGGAATGGGGACGTGGCACGGGTTCAGCTCCCGACTCGCGGGTCTGAACCGTTCGGCCGTGGCCGTGGCAGCGGCGCGACTGGCCGCAGGCGCCCGATGGTGTAGAACGCTCGCGACGGCAGCGACCATCCGCAAGCGGTGGATCGGTGCGAACAGGGGCGTGGAGCAGACATGATCGTCATCTACAATCGCGCACCGTCGGGGACCGGCCTCGTCCGCGCCACGGGCCAGGCCATCGCGCCAGAGACGCTGTGGATCGACCTCGTCGATCCGGCTCCCGGCGAGGATGGAGCCCTCGAGACCGCACTCGGGATCGACATCCCGACCCGCGCCGAGATGCGCGAGATCGAGAGCTCGAGCCGCCTCTACGCCGAGAACGGTACGCTCTACATGACCGCGTTCATCATCGACGACATCGACGCGCCGCTGCCGTCGAGCTCGACCGCGACCTTCATCCTGACCGGCGGCCGGCTCGTCACCGTCCGCTACGCCTCGCCGAAGGCGTTCCAGATGGTCGCCGCCCGCGCCGAGAAGGCGATACTGCCGTGCGCCGACGGCGGCGAGATCCTGGCGGCGCTGCTGGAAGCGCTCGTGTCGCAGTCCGCCGACCTCATCGAACGGATGCAGGACGACGTCGAGAAGCTCACGGCGCAGCTCTTTCACGTCAAGGGCGGCGAGCAGACCCGCACCCGCCGCCTCGACGTCGTGCTGCGCCAGACCGGCAAGGCCGGCGACATGGTGGCGACCGTCACCGAGACCGCGACGTCGCTCGACCGGCTCCTGAACTTCCTGCGCGAGAGCCAGCGGCGGAGCGGCGCCGACGACCGCCACGGCCTGCGCCTCGGCGCCATCGTCCGCGATGTCGCCTCACTCAACGAGCACCTGAAGTTCCTGTCCGACCGCACGACGTTCCTGCTCAACGCCACGCTCGGCATGATCACCATCGAGCAGAACCAGATCATCAAATTGTTCTCGGTGATGGCGGTGATGCTGATGCCGCCGACGCTGGTCGCCTCGATCTACGGCATGAACTTCCGCCACATGCCGGAGCTCGACTGGCCCTGGGGCTATCCCGGCGCGCTGCTGCTGATGCTCGTCGCGGCGCTGGTGCCGTTCGC
>JAKAML010000215.1 GCA_021812845.1 Pseudomonadota bacterium | reverse complement strand
CTGCTCGACAAGGCGATCGAGCTCGCCCAGCACAAGCCGTCGGCCTGCCTCGTGCTGCAACGCCCGATGGTCACGGCGCCGCTCGCCGCCGGTCGCGACTACGACTGGGCGCAGGCGGTGGGCGAGGCGAAGGCGCGCGGCCGCAAGGCCGGTTGCGCGGCGGTCGCGGCGACCGACCCGCTCTACGTGCTCTACACGTCCGGCACCACCGGACAGCCGAAGGGCGTGGTGCGCGACAACGGCGGCCACATGGCGGCGCTCAAGTGGACCATGTCGAACCTCTACGGCGTCAAGCCCGGCGAGGTGTTCTGGTCGGCGTCAGACGTCGGCTGGGTGGTCGGGCATTCCTACATCTGCTACGGGCCGCTGCTGCACGGCGCGACGACGCTCGTCTATGAGGGCAAGCCGGTCGGCACCCCCGACGCGGGCGCGTTCTGGCGCGTGATCTCCGAGCACGGCGTCGTCGCGCTGTTCACCGCGCCGACGGCGTTCCGCGCCATCAAGAAGGAGGATCCCGAGGGCAAGCTGATCGGCAATTACGACCTGTCGAAGCTCCGGACGCTGTTCCTGGCCGGCGAGCGCGCCGACCCCGAGACGATCAAGTGGGCCGAGCGGCATCTCAAGGTGCCGGTGATCGACCACTGGTGGCAGACCGAGACCGGCTGGGCGATCGCCGGCAATCCGGTCGGGCTCGGCGTCCTGCCGGTGAAGTACGGGTCGCCGACGGTGCCGATGCCCGGCTTCGAGATCGACGTGCTCGACGAGAAGGGCAACAAGCTCGGACCGGATCAGCAGGGCACGCTGGCGGTCAGACTGCCGATGCCGCCGGGCTGCCTGCCGACGCTGTGGGGCAACGACGCGCGCTTCCGCAAGAGCTACATCGAGGACTTTCCCGGCTACTACTCGACGTCGGATGCGGGCTATCGCGACAAGGACGGCTACGTCTACGTCATGGCGCGCACCGACGACGTCATCAACGTCGCCGGCCATCGCCTGTCGACGGGCCAGATGGAGGAGGTCGTGGCCCAGCACAAGGACGTGGCGGAGTGCGCGGTGATCGGCGTTGCCGACGACATGAAGGGCCAGCTCCCGGCCGGCTTCGTCGTGCTCAACGCCGGCGTCGGCCGCGACGCCAGGGACATCGAGGGCGAGGTGGTGAAGCTCGTCCGCGACGTGATCGGTCCCGTCGCGGCGTTCAAGAACGTGATGGTCGTCAAGCGGCTCCCGAAGACGCGCTCGGGCAAGATCCTGCGCGGCACCATGCGTGCCATCGCCGACGGCGAGAAATGGAACATGCCGGCGACCATCGACGACCCGGCGATCCTCGACGAGATCACCGAGACGCTGCGCTCTCGCGGCATGGCGACGGTCAAGGCGGCGAGCTGAGCGCTGGCGCGCCGCGCCCCCGCGCCGCTTGCCGGAATGCGGTCGGCAGTCCATTGCGGATCCGCCGGCCGCGCCTCTTCGGTCGGTAAGCGGGCGCCCGTGACGGGGTGCCGGGCGTCGCTTCGTCCGTCTACTCCCGCTCTTCCTGCCCGGCCTTGGCGCCGGAGAGCGTCTGCAGCTTGGCGAGCACGCGGGCCTGCTCCTCGGCCTCGGTCTCCGGTCGCGCCTCGTCGGCGGCCTTGGGCTGCACGATCTCGGCGAACTGCGGCTTCGCCTTTTCGGTGGTCGTCTCCGCGGTCGGCAGCAGCGTGCCGGCGCGCTCGGTCTCGACGCGGCCCTTCTCGAGCCGCTTCGCCGACTTCTTGACCTCGGCGTCGAGGTCGATCTGCGAGCAGAGGCCGAGGGTGACCGGATCCTGCGGCACGAGGTTCGCGGAGTTCCAGTGCGAGCGGTCGCGGATCTGCTGGATGGTCGGCTTGGTGGTGCCGACCAGCCGCATGATCTGGCTGTCCTTCATCTCCGGGTGGTTCCGGATCAGCCACATTACCGCGTTGGGCCGGTCGTGGCGGCGGGACACGGGCGTGTACCTCGGACCCTTCGACCGCGTCGAAACCTCGGGCATCTGCACCTTTGGCTCGGCGAGCCGGAGTGCGTGGCCGTGATCGGCCTCGCCGGCCGCGATCTCCTCGCGCGTGATCTGGCCGGAGGTCACCGGGTCCATGCCCTTGATGCCCTGCGCCACGTCGCCGTCGGCGATGCCTTTGACCTCGAGGACGTGCAGGCCGCAGAACTCGGCGATCTGCTCGAACGAGAGTGCCGTGTTTTCAACCAGCCACACGGCCGTGGCCTTGGGCATCAAGGGTTTGCGATCGCTCATGAATGCTCTCTTCCCGCTTCCGCAGGCACCCGCGAAAGCCAAACTGATGAAGATTTGATCGGAGATGGTGACTTATAGCGGTTCGGCGAGGCCGGTTGCAACTGTCGCGTGGGCGTCGGCGACGTGGCTCACGAGCAACACGCGATGCTACATGGGCACACGCCCCGTTCCCCTGGTGCGCTGCGCGGCGGAGCCTGGCCTCGGCGGGTGCGGCGGCGACGGCGGCGCGCGCGTGTGTCGCGGGCTGGGGACAACTCTTCTTCGCTGCATCGCCCTTGGTATTGTTGCGGCGCACACTCGTCGCCGCTAGTGTCGCCCCTAGGTCACGGCCCGGATCGTCCGCCTCGATCGACGCGACAGGCCAGCCATCGGACACGCGCTCCCGGCACCTCAGCTCGGGGCCGCGAGGCACAAGGGAAGCAGTCGATGACGATGATGACGCGCAAGACCTACCACTTCGAGGATCTCGAGATCGGCATGGAGGCGAGCTTCGCCAAGACCGTTTCCGAGGCCGATATCAACGCCTTCGCCGAGGTGTCGGGCGACAAGAACCCGGTCCATCTCGACGCCGCCTATGCGGCCAGGACGATGTTCAAGGAGCGCATCGCGCACGGAATGCTGTCGGCCGGCTACATCTCGGCGGTGTTCGGCATGGAGATGCCGGGCCCCGGTGCGATCTACATCTCGCAGACGCTGAACTTCAAGGCCCCGGTCAAGATCGGCGACACGGTCGTCGCCAAGGTCAAGGTGGTCGAACTGTTCCCCGAGAAGAAGCGCGCCCGCTTCGAGTGCGTGTGCGCGGTCAACGACAAGCCGGTCGTCGTCGGCGAGGCCATGCTGATGGTGCCGGGCCGGCCGGCCGCCTGACGCCACGACGCGCGGCGCGGCAGGGCACGACACCGGATTCATGTTCGTGCGGGTCATGGACATGAACATCCGGCGGCGACGCGCCGCAGGGCGAACATGCGCGAACATGAACAGGAACGCGGCGGGGTCAGTCCGCGACGGCCGATCGGGGCTTCCGGTCGGCCGTTCGTCTGTCTAAGTACGGGGCCTCGACCACAACCGAGGCGCCCCGCTCCATGCACGTCCTCCGCGGCATCGACTTCGTTCCGGCCTTCGCGAAGAGCGCGGTGCTCGCGATCGGCAATTTCGACGGCGTCCACCGCGGCCACCAGGCGCTGATCGCGACGGCGCAGGGCATCGCCCGCGACACCGGCAAGCCGTCGGGGGTGATGGTGTTCGAGCCGCACCCGCGCGCATTCTTCGCCCCGGCGGAGCCGCACTTCATCCTGACCCCACTCGCGGAGAAGCTGGCGATCCTCGACGGCCTCGGCCTCAAGCTCGCGGTGGTCATGGATTTCGACGCCCATCTCGCGGCACTCCCGGCCGAGGACTTCATCGGCGACGTTCTCGTGCGCGCGCTCGGCGTCTCGCACGTCGTCATCGGCTACGACTTCTTCTTCGGACGGAAGCGCGGCGGCAATCCGGCGACGATGACGGCCGCAGGCCAGCGGCTCGGCTTCGGCACCAGCGTCGTCGAGCCGGTCGCGGAGGGCGGCGAGGTGTTCTCCTCGACCGAGATCCGCCTCAAGCTCGCCCAGGGCGACGTGCGCGGCGCGGCGTGGGCGCTCGGCCGCAACTGGCGGGTCTCGGGCCAGGTGACGGGCGGAGCCAGGCGCGGCTCCGGCATGGGCTACCCGACGGCCAACGTGCCGATGCCGCCCGGCACCGCGCTCGGCCACGGCATCTACGCGGTGCGCGCGATCGTCGACGGCGTGGCGCACGCGGCCGCCGCCTATCTCGGCACACGGCCGACGTTCGACGACGGCAGCCCGGTGCTCGAGGTGTTCCTGCTCGATTTCGACGGCGACCTCTATGGCCGCGCGCCCACTGTCGAGTTCGTGTCCTT
>JAKAML010000214.1 GCA_021812845.1 Pseudomonadota bacterium | reverse complement strand
CCGATCTCTCCGCGACCCGGTCGAGCGCGATCGCGACGTCGGACGGCAGCGGGCGGAAGGTGACGCCGTGGCGGTCCCGGATCAGCGCCCGGAGCAGCTTCTCGTGCGCCCTGAGCTCGGCGAGGGCGGACTGTGTCTCCTCGGCGAGCACGGCCGCGACGACGAGCCGGTCGGTCGCGCCGAGCCGGTCCCAGAGCGCGTGGCGGATGCCGAGCGACAGGCCGATGCCGCCCTCGTTGATGCCGAAGCCGGCGATGTGCCGGGCGACGCCCGGGAGGCCGAGCTCCAGGCTCGCCAAGGGACCGCCGTACTCGGCGGCCGCGATGTCGCCCGCGGCCAGCGCCGCGGCCATGTCGTCGGCGGCAATCGCGGCCGGCTCGCCGCCGACGCCGCGCACGACGTCGCGCGCCAGACCTTCGACGGCGATGCGCGCGCCTTCGAGATCGGCGAGGCTGTCGATCGGGCGCGCCGACCAGAGGCCGGGCCAGCGCCCGAGGTGGCCGGCCAGGAACGGCTTGACGCCGAAGCCGGCGGCCAGCTCGTTCCACAGTTCCTGGCCGCCGCCGACGCGAAGCCAGGCGACGAGGTCCTCGGCGTTGAAGGTGCCGGCACCGGGCAAGGCGGCGAAGAAGGCAAACGCCGGGTGGTACGGCAGATTGTCGTTCTCGGTGCCGAGGTAGAGATCGGCGGTCTCGGCCGCGAGCGCCGCGATACCGTCCTCGGTGCGGTGCCGCAGGACGATCCGCCAGCGCCCGTCGAGGGCCCCTTCGAGACGGCGCGCGATGCGGTGGGCGCGGTCGGCGGGGCCGGCGGTGGCGTCACGCCAGGGGAGGGCGAGCGTCAGCTCGCACCGCCCGGATGCGATGGCCGGGGCCGCGTTTGATCCGGCGGTGCCGGTCGCGGTATCCTCGGAAGCCGCTTCGGCGACGGGGGCGGCGGCCAGAGGGGCGGTGGCGGCGGTGGTCGCGGCGGCGGCCGCGGCGCTGGTCGACTTGAGGAACGAGCGGCGATCCATCCGGCACACCTTTCCGCGAGGGGGCTTTCCGCGAGGGGGCTCGGGGCCGGGCGCGGCCTCGGGCGTCCTCGGCATCAAAGCGCAACCCCCGCGCGATGACAATCGCCACGGCGGACAGACTGTCTTGCCGGCAGGCGGCGGTGGGAGCCCTACTCCGCCGGCCCGATCAGGTGGTTGACGGCATGGAAGAAATTCTCGGGGCCGACGTAGCCCGGAACGCGGCCGATCTCGCGGTTCGCCTTCATCAGCACGACCGTCGGCACGACGAGGACGGGGCCGTCGAGGGCGAGATCGTCGGCGGCGGTGTCGTTGAGGTCGAGGAAGCGGATCGGCACCCGCTGCGCGCGCGGCGAGGCCTGGTACTTCGGCAGCACGTCGCGGCGGAAGAGGCTGCAGTAGATGCAGCTATCGACCTCGAGCACGACCAGCTCGAGGTCGCTCGCCGGCGGTGCGACGGACTCCTGGGGGCGCGCCGCGTGGCCGGGCGCCGCCGGGCCGAGCAGCAGCGTGACGACAGCGAGCGACAGGGCCGAGACGGCTGCGGCGAGACGGATCGTGACGCGGTGCATCGGCGGGTCCGGAAAGTTGACGAGACGTTACCTTCGCATTCAAGCCGAGACGCCGATCCAGGTGAAGCGCCGCGTGGAGGGGTAGTTAAGGCGTGTCCCATTCCGGGACGGCGGCGCGGGGCGCGCCCGCGCACGGGGTCACGCCGGGTCACGGCAGACGGGCGGTCTGCCAGAGGGTGACGCGCAGGCCGCCGTGCGAGACCGGTGCGGAGGGGGCCGTCCACGGCAGGCCGGTTGCGGCGGCGAGGGAGGGCTCGCTGGTCACGAGGCCGACGCGCCAGCCATGGAAGCGCTCGCGGAGCGCGCGGCCGAGCGCGCGATGGTGGCGGGCGAGGTCGGCGGCCTCGCCGATGCGGGCGCCATAGGGCGGGTTGACGACGACGAGACCGGGTGGACCGTCGGGCGGCGTGATGGCGTCGGCGGTCAGCTCGCGGAAATCGGTGAGATCCGAGACGCCCGCGCGCTCGGCATTGGCGCGGCTCATGCGGATCGCGCCCGGATCGTGGTCGCTGCCGTGGAACCTGGTGGCGGCGGTCACGGCGGCGGCCGGTCCGGCACGCGCCCCGAGCGCCTGCCAGGCGGGGGGATCGAATGTCGCGAGGCTCTCGAAGGCGAAGCGCCGCGCGCGGCCGGGGGCGAGCCCGGCTGAGATCTCGGCGGCCTCGACGACGAAGGTGCCGGAGCCGCACATCGGGTCGAGGACCGGCTCGCGGCCGTCGAAGCCGCACTGGCGGAGGAACATCGCGGCCAGCGTCTCGCGCATCGGCGCCTTGGCGACGGCTGCCTTGAAGCCGCGCTTGTAGAGCGCCTCGCCCGATGTGTCGATTGCGAGCGTGCAGAGGTCGTCGTCGAGGCGGACGCGGATCGCGATCTCGGCGTCGGCGGACGGGGCGCTGCCGAGCGCGTCGGCGATCGCGCGCTCGACCCGCTGCGCGGCGGCGCCGGAATGGTAGATGCGCGACTTGCGGCAGGTCGCCTCGACGCGGAACGGCGTGCCGGGACGCAGGAGGTCGGCCCAGGCGATGCGACGAGCCCGCTTGTCGAGCTGGGCGAGATGAAGCGCGCGGAACGCGCCGATGCGGGCCAGCACGCGGCCCGCGCCGCGCAGTTCGAGGTTGGCGCGCCAGACCTCGGGCCAGCCGCCGCGCACGGCCACGCCGCCTTCGACGACGTGCGGCGCAACGAAGCGCTTCTCGCGCGCCTCCTCCGCGAGCGTGATCTCATGGCCGGGCGCGGCCACCAGGAAGATCTCGAAGTCGCCTCCGGTCGTCATCGGTGAATGATCGCGATACCCGGGGCTAGTCCGCGAGACGCCGGCGGGTGAGGGTCTTGGCGAGCTCGACCGCCGGCTGGTCGAACGGGTCGATGCCGAGCAGGCGGCCGGCAAGGATGGTCTCGATCATGAAATGCATCAGGATCTGGCCGATGGTGCGCTCGTCGAGCGCCGGCAGGTCGATGGTGCGGACCGGCCGGCCGGCCTCGGCGAGCGCGTCGGGAACGGCGTGCGCCTGGGCGTCGACGACGTCGCCGATCCGCCGGCCGGCCATGAACGCCGCGCCGGCGGTCTCGGCCATGGCGGGGTCGATCACGGGGCCCACTCCGGCTGTCGCCGTGCGCACGATGGACAGGTAGATCTCGCGCGGGCCGTCCATGAAGAGCTGGAGCTGGCTGTGCTGGTCGAGCGGCCCCGTCGCGGCGATCGGGCAGGTACCCTCGCCCGCCTTGCCGAGGCTCTCGGCCCAGAGCTGGACGAACCAGTGCGCAAGGCGGCCGAGGCGGTCGGCGTAGGGCATCATGACGACCGTGCGGATGCCCTTCTCCCTGGCGAGAGCGACGGCGGTCGCCGCACCGACGGCCGGTGCGTAGTCGGCTGCTGCCAGTCCAGCGACGAGGCCGTCGACGACGTCGGCGGCGCCGCGGCGGATCAGGTGCGGATCGAGGCCGCGCGCCATGGCCGGCATGAGACCGACGTTGGTCAGGCAGGAGAAGCGGCCGCCGATGCCGGTGTGGTGATCGATGAGCGGGATCCGAAGGCTTTCGAACAGCGACCGGAGACCGTTCGGCCTGCCCGGCGTGGCCGGCTCGGTGATGCCGAGGAAAAGCTCGGGAATGCGTGGTCCGAGGCCGGCCGCCTCGATCGCCGACAGCGTGGCGATGGCCTGCGCGAGCGTCTCGGCAGTGCCGCCCGATTTCGAGGTGACGACGAACCGCGTGGTCGCGGGATCGAGCTCGGCCAGCGCGCCCATGAGCGTGGCGCCGTCGAGATTGTCGTAGAAGCGCGTGCGCGGCCGCTTCTTCTGCGACGGCGAGGCGCCGCCGGGGATGTTCCAGCCGGCGAGCTGTGCCAGCGTCTGGCCGCCGAGGCTCGAGCCGCCGGTGCCGAAGAAGACGATCGTTCGGGCGCCGGAGGAGAGCCGCGCCAGGGCTGCTGCGGCGAGATCGAGATCGGCGGTCTCGCGCGCGATGGTGAGCAGCGGCAGACGGCCCGTGCGCGCGTCGTCGGCGAGCGCCAGGAGGTGGGGCGCGAGGCGGGCGAGCCAGCGGTCCAGCTCGGCCGGCGCGAGACCGTGGCGGCCGATCGCGGCCTCGGTGCAGCCG
>JAKAML010000213.1 GCA_021812845.1 Pseudomonadota bacterium | reverse complement strand
GGGCGCGCCGCTGCTCTCCGGCGCCGTCTCGCTGTTCCGCGACGGCACTTTCGTCGGCACCGGCCGGCTGCCGCTGCTGTCGCCCGGCGAGGATCACGAACTCGGCTTCGGCGCCGACGACCTCGTGCGCGTCAAGTACGCCGTCGTCGACGACAAGAAGGGCGAGACGGGCCTGATCTCGTCGGCGAAGACCGACAGCCGCAGCGTCAAGATCACGCTGAAGAGCCTGCACGAGCGGACGATCCCGTTCACCGTGATCGACCAGATTCCCGTGTCCCAGCAGCAGGACATCAAGGTCGAGCTCACCGCGCGGCCCGCGCCGACGCGAAGCAACCTCGAGGACAAGCGCGGTGTGCTCGCCTGGGACGGCAAGCTCGAGCCCGACGAGGAGCGCATGATCGATCACGGCTACCGCGTCACCTGGCCCGGCGCCAAGGGCATCGTCACGCGCTGAACGCCGCGTACCCGCCGCTCACCGGGCCGCGAGCCAGACCCCGGCCAGGATGAGCCCGAGCCCGACGACATGGTAGAGGGCGGGCTCCTCGCCGAGGAGCAGCATCGCCAGCACCGCCGTGAACAGCGGCACGAGGTGCATGAACGCGCCCGCCCGCGTCGGGCCGATGATCGCGACGCCGCGGTTGAACATGAGATACGCGATCACCCCCGGAAAGACCGCGGTGTAGGCGATCGCCGCGAGCGTCTCCGAAGTCGCCACGAACCGCGCCCCGAGCGCCAGCTCGGTCCCGGCGAGCGGGATGTTGATCGCCGCCGCGACCAGGAACGATACGGCCACGAAAGAGAAGTCGTGGACCGGTGGCCGCCGCGCCAGGAGTGCGGTGTAGAGTGCCCAGATCGCCATCGCGCCGAGCAGGATCACGTCGCCGACGTTGAACGCGAGATCCGCGAGCGCTGCGGGTGCGCCCTTGGCGAGGACGACGAGCACGCCGGCGAACGACAGCGCGATTCCCGCCAGCCGCCGCGCCGTCACCGCCTCGCCGACGAGGACATAGCTCGCCAGAGCGATCATGGCCGGCGAGGTCGAGTTGATGACCCCGGCGCTGGTCGCGGTGGTGTAGTTGAGCGCCAGGTACTGGAGTGCGTTGAACGACCCGCTGCCGATCGCGCCGAGCAGGACAAGGATCTGCCAATGGGTGCGGATCGTGCCGAGGTCGTCCCGCACCTGCCGCCAGCCGATCGCGAGCATGAGCAGCGCGGCGCCGGTCCAGCGCAGCGCCGTGAGCGTGAACGGCGGCACCTGTCCTGCGGCCCAGCGGCCGATGGTGAAGTTGCCGGCCCAGAACAGCATCGTCAGCGTCAGGAGCAGGTAGGCGTTGGCGGCCTTGGGCTCGGCCAGTCGCGAGAGCATGGGGTGCATCCTCGTTCGCGGGGCCGGCAGGCGCCCTGGGCTCGGGGCTCCATACGGCGGAACGGCTATGGCCGCAAATCTTCTCGGCTTCCGCGATTCTGCGCTATAAGCGCCGCTGGCCCCGGCCATCGACCGGGGCCAAGTCGTGTCGTGGCGCCGTGGTGCGCGGACAGGACCTTGCAACAGAACCGGATCGAGAGACATGGCGAACGTCGTGGTGGTCGGCGCCCAGTGGGGCGACGAGGGCAAGGGCAAGATCGTCGACTGGCTGTCGGAGCGCGCCGACATCGTGGTCCGCTTCCAGGGCGGCCACAACGCCGGCCACACGCTCGTCATCGGCGGCGAGACCTACAAGCTGTCGCTGTTGCCGTCGGGCGTCGTCCGGCCGAACAAGCTCGGCGTCATCGGCAACGGCGTCGTCGTCGATCCGTGGGCGCTCTGCGCCGAGATCGACAAGCTCGGCAAGCAGGGCGTGGCGATCACCCGCGACAACCTCCGCATCGCCGAGAACGCGACGCTGATCCTGCCGCTCCATGCCGAGCTCGACTTGATCCGCGAGGAGGCGGCCGGCGCCGGCAAGATCGGCACCACCGGGCGCGGCATCGGCCCCGCCTACGAGGACAAGGTCGGCCGCCGCGCCATCCGCGTGCAGGATCTGCGCACCCTCGAGACGCTCGAGCCGAAGGTCGACCGCATCCTCGTCCACCACAATGCGCTGCGCCGCGGGCTCGGCAAGCCCGAGGTGTGCAAGGACACGCTGATGGCGCAGCTCCGCGAGGTGGCGCCGAAGATCCTGCCTTTGATGGACGTGACTTGGGATCTCCTCGACCGCGAGCGGAAGGCCGGAAAGCGCATCCTGTTCGAAGGCGCTCAGGGGGCGCTGCTCGACATCGACCACGGCACCTACCCGTTCGTCACCTCGTCGAACACGGTGGCGGCGCAGGCGGCGACCGGCTCCGGCGTCGGCCCGCGCGCCGTGGGCTACGTGCTCGGCATCGCCAAGGCATACACGACGCGCGTCGGCTCGGGCCCGTTCCCGACCGAGCTGATGGACGCGGTCGGCGAGCGGATCGGCGAGCGCGGCCGCGAGTTCGGCACGGTGACCGGGCGGAAGCGCCGCTGCGGCTGGTTCGACGCCGTCCTCGTGCGCCAGGTGTGCAAGGTCTCGGGCATCGACGGCATCGCGCTGACCAAGCTCGACGTGCTCGACGGATTCGACGAGATCAAGGTGTGCACCGGCTATCGGCTCGACGGGCAGACGCTCGACCGCTTCCCTGCCGGCCAGAACGCCCAGGCCCGCGTCGAGCCGGTCTACGAGACCTATCCCGGCTGGTCGCAGTCGACCATGGGCGCGCGAAGCTGGAACGACCTGCCGGCACAGGCGGTGAAGTACGTGCGCCGCGTCGAGGAGCTGATCGAGTGTCCGGTGACGCTCCTCTCGACGAGCCCCGAGCGCGACGACACCATCCTGATGCGCGACCCCTTCCAGGATTGAGGGTGCAGGGCGGGGAGGGACGATGCCCTCATACGTGCTTGCGGCAGTCCTCCTGGCGGCCCTCCTGCACGCCACCTGGAACGCGCTTGCCAAGGGCCGGACGGGCGGCGACCCGCTGTTGCGCGCGGCGCTGATCGCGGCCGGCGGCGCGGCCGTTTCCGCCCCGCTCCTCCTGTGGGCGGGGCCGCCGGCCGCCGCGTCGTCGCCGCACCTCGTGGCGTCCATTCTGATCCACGTCGTCTACTTCGTGCTCGTCGGCCTGACCCTGCGCGGCGCCGATCTCGGCATCGTCTACCCGCTGACGCGCGGCACGGCGCCGCTCGGGGTGGCGCTCGGCTCCCTGGTGCTCGTCGGCGAGGGGATGCCGCCGGCCGGCTGGGCGGGGGTGCTGGTGCTGAGCGCCGGCATCATCGCCGTGGGCTCCGATGCCGTCCTCGGCCGCGGGCTCGACCGCAGGAGCGCCGCTCTCGTGGCACTCAACGCCGCGGTCATCGTCGGCTACACCATCGTCGACGGCGCCGGCGTGCGGCTGTCGGGCAACCCCGTGGGCTACATCGCCGCGCTGATGCTCGGCACCGGCGTCGCGCTCTATCCGGTGGCGGCGTGGCTGTCCGCGGGCGCCATCGTGGGCGAGTTCCGCGCCGGCTGGGGGTTCGGGCTCATCGGCGGCGCCATGCTGACCGCCTCCTACGGCATCGCCCTGTGGGCGATGACCCTGGCGCCGATTGCGGCAGTCAGCGCGGCGCGGGAGACCTCGGTGCTGTTCGCGGCGCTGCTCGGCACGTTGCTGCTCGGCGAAAGGCTCGGCAAGGCGCGGCTCGCCGGCGCGGCCCTGATCGTCTGCGGCCTCGTGCTGCTGCGCCTCGCCTGAGGGTTTCGGATCGCCTGGGCGCGTCTCGTCCGCCGCGGGCGCCGCGAGCGCTGCCAAGGCTTGGTGGCGAGCGTCCGGGCGACGCCGTCTGCCGGGGCGGAGAGGCGCGCGTCGGGCGGCAGCACGCCGCGATCGGCGGTGCGATCGAGGAGGGTCCAGCCGTCCCGCGACCTGAGCAGCACGAAGGCGGCCAGCGTCGCATCCGGCAGCGCTGCCGACCACGGTCCCGGCGCCTCCTGGAATCGCATGGCGGCGGCGGAGTAGACGACCGTCACCGCGTCGGCGGCGGCCGCGGCCGAGGCGTTGCAGCGGACGTCGCGCGCGGAGACGTGCCCGACGATGGTGACGGCGGGCGCCGGCCGGGCGTCGCGGCCTCCGGGACCGCGTTTCGGGGCAGGGTCGGAGGCGCGTTCCGCGGGACCGGCCGCCGGCCGCGCACCGTCTGCCGCACCGCCAAGCCGGT
>JAKAML010000212.1 GCA_021812845.1 Pseudomonadota bacterium | reverse complement strand
GCGCCTCGACGGCATCGTCGGCGGCCATTGCGGGATGCCGTTCACGCAGGTCGTCGACGGGCGGCTTTGGCACAACGCCGGGGTCGCCGGAATGCCCGCCAACGACGGCACGCCGCGGGTCTGGTACAGCGTGCTGACGCCGCGGCGGGGCGCGGTCGAGATCGCCCACTACGCGCTCGACTACGACCACGGGGCGGCGCAGGCAGCGATGGCGCGGCACGGCTATCCGGAGGCGTACCGCGCGGCGCTCGGCAGCGGCCTCTGGCCGAGCTGCGACGTGCTGCCGGCCTTCGAGCGCTCGGTGCAGGGAAGGGCGCTGACGCCCGCCACCGTCGTCTGGCGGGCCGACGGCCACCGCCCCGGTCTCGGACCCCACTGGCCGCCGTGGCCGGTGCCGGCCACGCAGGGCGAGGCAGCGGAGACGACGGCGGCGGGGCCCTGCTGCTGAGGTGGCTCCAGGGACTATCCGGGGACTACCCGGGGATGACGCGCGGACGACGCGGGGACTACGACGCGATCTTCTGATTGTAGGCGCCCACCTCCGGGTGGCGGGAGAGCTGCGCGTCGAGATCGGCAAAGATCGCCTTCATGTTCGCCTCCGACGTCGGGCTCTCGACGACCACCACCAGCTCGGGCTTGTTGGAGGAGGCGCGCACGAGCCCCCAGGTGCCGTCGGCGAGCACGACGCGCACGCCGTTGACGGTGATGAGCTCGCGCACCTTCTGCCCGGCGATGGTCGCGCCCTTGGCGTGAAGCGTCTTGTAGTGCTCGATGATCTTATCGACGACGCCGTACTTCACCTCGTCGCCGCAGTGGGGCGACATGGTCGGCGACTGCCAGGTCTTCGGCAGCGCACCCTTGAGGTCCGCCATGCTCTTCCCCGGATTGCGGTCGAGCATGTCGCACACCGCCAGCGCCGCGACCAGGCCGTCGTCGTAGCCGCGGCCGAGCGGCGGGTTGAAGAAGAAGTGGCCCGACTTCTCGAACCCGACCAGCGCCTTGGTCTCGTGCGAGAAGCGCTTGATGTAGCTGTGGCCGGTCTTCCAGTAGGTGGTCGTGGCGCCTTGCGCCGCGAGCACCGGATCGGTGGCGAACAGCCCCGTGGACTTCACGTCGACGACGAACTTGGCGCCCTTGTGGAGCGCGGAGATGTCGCGCGCCAGCATCACCCCGACCTTGTCGGCGAAGATCTCGTGGCCCTCGTTGTCGACGACGCCGCAGCGGTCGCCGTCGCCGTCGAAGGCGAGACCGACGTCGGCCTTGACCTCGAGCACCTTGGCCGAGACGGCGCGCAGCATCGCCATGTCCTCGGGGTTCGGGTTGTGGTGGGGGAAGGAATGGTCGAGGCCGCAGTGGAGCGGTACCACCTCGCAGCCGGCCCTGGCCAGCACCTCGGGTGCGAACGCGCCGGCGGTGCCGTTGCCGCAGGCGCAGACCACCTTGAGCTTGCGGCCGAGCGGCCTGCGCCCCTCGAGCAGCGCCGCCTTGTAGCGCTCGGCCATGTCGGGGACGAAGATATAGCGGCCGCCGACGCGGGTCTGGGAGCGCCCCTCGAGCACGATCCGCTTCAGTTGCGTCATCTCGTCGGGGCCGAAGGTGAGGGGCCGGGAAAGACCCATCTTGATCCCGGTCCAGCCGTTGTCGTTGTGGGACGCCGTGACCATGGCGACGCCCTCGACGTCGAGCGCGAACTGGGCGAAATAGGCCATGGGCGACAGCGCGAGACCGATGTCGTGCACCTCGCAGCCGCCGGCGAGGAGCCCGGTCATCAAGGCCTGCTTGACCTCGCCCGAGTAGGAGCGGAAGTCGTGGCCGACGACGATCCGCTTCGGCACCCCGCGCTCGCCGAACAGCGTGGCGAGCCCGAGGCCGACGGCGTTGAGCCCCATGAGGTTGATCTCGGACGGGAACAGCCAGCGCGCGTCGTACTCGCGGAAGCCGGTCGGCTTGACGAGCGGCAGGCGCTCGAACTCGAGGGTGTTGGGCTTCAAGTCGGCGCGCGGGGTGGGGAGCATGAATGGCCTCTCGGAGAATCTGGCGGGAAACTAACGGATGAGCAGTGCGCCGCCAACGGCGATATCCCGCGAACGGGGTCATAAAGTCGGGGTTTTTGGCAATGCGATGGCCGCGCCGCCGGGGGCGGCGCGGACGCGGCGGCCGGACTGCGGGGCCGGGTCGTCCGCTACTCGGCGAGGATCAGCGTGCCGTCGCGGATCTCGACCGACAGCCGGCCGAGGAACGACATGCCGAGCAGCGAGCCCGAAAGCCTGCCGGGCTCCGACACGAACGCCCTGACGTCGCGCACCGTGATCTCGCCGATGGTGACGCGGCCGAGCGTCACCGGCGCCACCTTGGCGCGGCCGTTGGCGGTGTTGACGGCCTGGGTGAAGTCCTTGGGCGAAAGGTAGATGCCGGCACGCTCGGCATCCTCGAAGCTCAGCGCGACGAGGGTGGCGCCGGTATCGACCATGACCTCGACCGGCCGGCCGTTGATCTCGGCCTCGGTGTGGAAGTGGCCGCCGCGCTCGGCACGCAACTCGACGGTGGCGCCGCCGCCGCGCGTCGCGCCGGGCGCCGCGCCGCGGCCGGCAGCGACCGCAACGGCCGGATCGTGACCCTGCTGCCCGGCTGCCGGAAGACCGATGGCGGCGCCCATGGCGCCTTTCAGCTCCTCGTAGTGCACGAGGCCGAATGCGAGGATGCCGACGGCGGCGATCCAGCTCATGGCCTCGCCGACGAGGCCGCGTGTTCCGGACGAGAAGGCCATCGAACGCCCCGCACTTGCCGCGCACGGGCCGTCCAGCGGCTAGCTGCGCAGCGTCAGAAAATCTCCCGAGAACTCATAAGAGCGGAGACGCTTTAAGAAAGTCATACCGAGCAGGCTTTCGCGCAGGTTTCCGGGCTTGGAGACGAGCGTCTCCACGTCGCGCATTTCGATGCCGCCGATGGTGATCGAGCGCAGGCGGACGGGAGCGGCATAGGTGGTGCCGTTGGCGGTCTGGACCGGCACGCTGTAGGCGAGGCCCTTGATCTCGATCCCCGCACGCTCGGCGTCGGCCGGCTTCAGGACGACCGTCGAGGCGCCGGTGTCGACGAGCATCGTCACCGGCGCGCCGTTGACCTCGACGCGAGCCATGAAGTGCCCGTCCGGCCGGCGGCGGACGCGGACCGTGCGCTCGCCGGTGTCGGTCGTTTCGACGGCGACGGTATGGCCGGGGGGGACGAGTTCGCCCACGACCCGGTGGGCGACGACCGAAAGCTCGTCGCGGTAGGCATAGCCGCCGACCACGGCCAGGAAGATCCCGGTCCAGACCACGAGATAGCGCAGCGACTGGGCGAGTCGGCCCCTCGATCCGGACACCTGTCCCGAGAACATGTAGAGCGCATACGCGGCGAAGGCGACGCCGGCGACGATCTGCATGATGCCGTCGAAGTCGCCGCCGCTGTCGAGGGTGTCGAGATTGCCATGCAACACGGCGAACAGCAGGCCGAGCAGGACCAGCGCGCCGAGGAGCCAGCCGATCATGGCTTGCCTCCGGGGCTCCGGGTCCGTGCCGCGCCGCGCCGCCGGCGATGGCCGAGATCGGCCATGATGCGCCGCCGCTCGGCGTCGCTGTAGGACGACCAGCCGGCGATCTCGGCCAGCGTCCGGCCGCAGCCTTCGCAGAGCCGCGTCGCGGGGTCGATGACACAGACTTTGATGCAGGGTGAATCCATGGGCTCCGGCAATCTGGGCGTCTGCTCTTGGCGGCGACGGCCGCCAGGACGGACTTCCGACCCGAATCTAGGGATCGGGATCGTCGGGCGCAATTGCGCGCTGAGCATGGCCGAGGCCGGCGGCGCCGATGCCGGGTGCCCGGGGGCCGGGCGCCGGACGGCGCGGGCGTCAGGCGGCGCGCGGCCTGAGCCGGGGCTGGCGCTGGGCACGGCCGCCGTGGGAGGGACCGCCGTGGAGGGTGCCGGCCGGCGCTGTCGCCACCGGCTCGGGCTGGCGGTGGCGCTCCTGGCCGAGCGGCTGCAGCGGCCCGACGGCGTGCAGCACCCGCTGCTTCGGCAACACGACGATCGCTTCGGTGCCCTTCCTGAGCTCGGAGCGCAGCTCGAAGGTGCCGCCGTGCAGCTCGATCAGGTTCTGCACGATCGGCAGGCCGAGGCCGGTGCCGCCCTCGGCGGTCTGGTGGGCGAGCGAGCCCTGG
>JAKAML010000211.1 GCA_021812845.1 Pseudomonadota bacterium | reverse complement strand
CTGAAGCCACTCGAGAAGAAGGCGCTCGAAGCGCTGCATCTCGCGGAGGGCGCCACCAAGCAGGAGATCAAGACGCGGTTTAAGGAGCTGGTCAAGCGCCACCACCCGGACGCCAACGGCGGCGATACCCGCTCCGAGGACACGTTGCGCGAGATCATCCAAGCCTATAACTATCTGAAGCAGGCGGGGCTGGTCTGATCCGACCGGCACGGCCAGCCGTGGCGCCGGATGCTCCGTCGCGCCGGCCGCTCGGGGCCGTCCAGGGTCATCCCGAGGGCGTCCCGGCAACCAAGAAGAACCATACCAAGAAGCACCATCGAGCCTCGGACACCTCCACGATCATGCGCGCGCAAACGACTGCGGGAACTTCGGCCGCGCCCGCCGGTCTCCCCGATCTCAAGGTCTCGGTCCGGCAGGTTTTCGGCATCGACACCGACCTCGAGGTGCCCGGCTATTCCAAGGCCGACGAGCATGTTCCCGACCTCGACCCCGATTACCTCTTCAACAAGGAGGTGACGCTCGCCATCCTCGCCGGCTTCAAGCACAACCGCCGCGTGATGGTGCAGGGCTACCATGGCACCGGCAAGTCGACGCACATCGAGCAGGTGGCGGCGCGGCTCAACTGGCCGTGCATCCGCGTCAACCTCGACAGCCATGTCAGCCGTATCGATCTCGTCGGCAAGGACGCCATCGTCCTCAAGGATGGCAAGCAGGTGACGGAGTTCCGCGAGGGCATCCTGCCCTACGCGCTGCAGTCGAACACCGCGCTCGTCTTCGACGAGTACGACGCCGGCCGCCCCGACGTGATGTTCGTCATCCAGCGCGTGCTCGAGGTCTCGGGCAAGCTGACGTTGCTCGACCAGTCGAAGGTCATCCGCCCCCACCCGGCGTTCCGGCTGTTCGCGACCACCAACACCATCGGTCTCGGCGACACCTCGGGCCTCTACCACGGCACGCAGCAGATCAACCAGGGCCAGATGGACCGCTGGTCGATCGTCGCCACGCTGAACTATCTGCCGCACGACGACGAGGCGCGGATCGTGCTCTCGAAGGTCAAGTCGTTCGCCAAGTCCGAGGCCAAGCGCAAGCAGGTGTCGGCCATGGTCCGCGTCGCGGATCTGACCCGGTCGGCTTTCATCAACGGCGATCTGTCGACGGTGATGAGCCCGCGCACCGTGATGACGTGGGCCGAGAATACCGAGATCTTCGGCGACGTCGGGCTCGCGTTCCGCTTCACCTTCCTCAACAAGTGCGACGAGCTCGAGCGGCCGCTGGTGGCCGAGTTCTACCAGCGCTCGTTCGGCACCGAGCTGCCCGAGAGCGCCGCCAACGTGGCGCTCGGTTGAGCGCCGCGCAGGTGCCGGCTCGTCCGGCCCGCAAGCCCTCCCGGCGGACGCGCTGTGCCCGCCGGAACTGCCGCAACCCGGCCAGCGTGAGACCCCTTCGCCAGCTCGACGGTGGAGGCTGCCATGGGATGGTTGGGACGGCTGGTGATGGGTGCCGCGACGGCGGTCGCCGTGATCGGGACGATGTTCGTCGTCGCGGAGGCCGTGCTGTTGCCGGCGACGCGGTGCCTCGTCGCGCGTGAGACCGTCGAGGGCCTGACCATGCCCCGGTCCTACGCCGAGGTTCGCCATGCCCTCGGTTGCGACGGCGAACCGGCCGGACGCGACGACTGGGGACCGATTGTCCGCGAGACCTTCCGCTGGCGGGGGGATGCGTGGCCCTATGGCGTGTTCGAGGGTGTCTTCTACAATGGTATGCTGCACGCCAAGAACGTGAGGTGGATCGCCCTCGATCTCGACTTGCGGCCGCCCGCAGCCGCCGCAACGACGCCGAGTGGCGCGGCGCACTGACCCCGCGCGGAAGCCGGCCCCCCGCTTATCGGAACTTGGACGACCGGAAGCATGGCGATGACCACACCCGAGCGTTACGAGGAGTGGCTGGACTTCTATTTCGGCCGGACGGGAGACAGGCACGCGGCGTGGAGCCTCTATTGGGGGTTTTCGGCGCCTCCGGCGCTCTGCGCCGATCTCTTCGCCGCCACCCTCGACCGATCCGGCAGCGATCTCGATGCATTCACCGACGGCGAGGTCGCCGTCGGCCTCGACGCCCTGCTGTTCGGCAACCTCGGCGACATGCCGCACAAGCTGTTCGGCACCGGAGTCACCGAGCCCCAGCGGCTCGCGATCCTGCGCTCGTTCCTCCCGCTCTACCGGGATTGCCTCGCGCGGCGGTCGCCGCCGGTGCTCGGCCACCTCGACGAAGGCAAAGGTCATCCGCTGGAGTACCCGACCTACATGCTGTGGGACGTGACACCCTTCGACGCGATGGCTAGAAAGGACGAGGCGCGGACGGACGTGCTGCTCGGCGTGCTGGACGCGGCGCTGCGTCTGCCGAACGCCGCCTGTGTCGAAAGCGCGCTGCATGGGCTCGGACACTGGAGCGGGCCGACGCGGCCGCGTGCCGTCGCGACGATCGATGGCTGGCTCGCGAGCCGGCCGGAGGTGCGTCCCGAACTTTTCCATTACGCCCGCGCGGCACGAACCGGCTGCATCCGATGAGCCCCCCGACCAAACGCAAGGAAGCACCGTCCGAGCCGCTGAAGCGGGCCCTCGGCATCTGTGTGCGCGCGATCGCCGGCGACGGCGAGGTGCAGGTGTCGTTCGGCCCCGGCCGTCCCGAGCTCGACGGCAAGTCGGTGCTGCTGCCCGAGCCGTCGCGCGTGCCGAGCGCCAGGGAGGTCGCGGTCGAGCGCGGCTGGGCGGACAGCATGGCGCTCGCGATCGCCTGCCACGACCAGAAGCTCCACCGCCGGCTCGCGCCGCCGTCTGGCGACGCGCGCGCGGTGTTCGAGGCGGTCGAGCGGGCGCGCGTCGAGGCGATCGGCGCCAACCGCATGGCGGGCATGGCCGACAACCTCGCTGCCAAGACCGAGCACCATTTCGCCCACGGCCGCTTCGCCGGCGTGCTGACCCGCGAGGAGGCTCCGCTCGACGAGGCGCTCGGGCTGATCGTGCGCGAACGGCTGACCGGCCGCGCGCCGCCCGCGACCGCGATCGGCCTCGTCGACGCCTGGCGACCGTGGATCGAGCGGCAGGCGGGCACCGCGCTCGCACGGATGGACAAGCTCGGCGAGAACCAGGAGGCGTTCGGCCGCGTGCTGCGCGACCTCCTGAAGCAGCTCGAGATCGCCGAGAACCTCGAGGACGCCGAGCCCGAGCCCGACGACGAGGCGGGCGAGGACGAGCCGTCGGGCGGCGAGGAGGAGACCGAGGACGCCGAGGACGGCACCGAGGGCCAGGACCGGCCCCAGGACCAGGACACCGACGACGGCGAGGCGGGCGAAGCCTCCGACATGGCTGAGCAGGCGACGCCCGAGGAGCAGGATGGCGAGATGGAGGGCGACGAGGACGCCTCCACGCCCGAGCCCTGGCGGCCCAACCCGTCCGTTCTCGATGACCCCGAGCGCTTCGGCTACAGGGTGTTCTCGCGCGCCTTCGACGAGGAGGTCGACGCCGAGGCGCTGTCGTCGCCGGACGAGCTCGAGCGGCTGCGCTCGTTCCTCGACAAGGAGCTGCGCGCGCTGTCGAGCGCCGTCGCCCGTCTCGCCAACCGCCTGCAGCGGCGGCTCCTGGCGCAGCAGAACCGCGGCTGGGATTTCGATCTCGAGGAAGGCGCGCTCGACGCTGCGCGACTGCCCAGGGTCATCATCGATCCTATGCACGCACTGTCCTTCAAGCGCGAGCGCGACACCGATTTCCGCGATACCGTGGTGACGCTGCTGCTCGACAACTCGGGCTCCATGCGCGGCCGCCCGATCATGGTCGCGGCCTGCTGCGCCGACATCCTCGCGCGCACGCTCGAGCGCTGCGGCGTCAAGGTCGAGATCCTGGGCTTCACCACCCGCGCCTGGAAGGGCGGACAGTCGCGCGAGCAGTGGCTCGCCGCCGGCAAGCCGGCGACACCGGGCCGGCTCAACGACCTCCGCCACATCATCTACAAGAAGGCCGACGCGCCGTGGCGCCGGGCCAAGCGCTCGCTGGCCCTGATGATGCGCGAGGGCCTGCTCAAGGAGAACATCGACGGCGAGGCGCTGGCGTGGGCCCACGCCCGCCTGCTCGCGCGGCCCGAGCAGCGCCGCATTCTGATGATGATCTCCGACGGCGCGCCGGTCGACGATTCCACCCTTTCGGTCAACTC
>JAKAML010000210.1 GCA_021812845.1 Pseudomonadota bacterium | reverse complement strand
CGATCAGGCGCGGCGGCGACGGCCGCTCGCGCACGGACGCGATCGTCCGCACCTGACGAGCCCGGGCCGCGATGACCCCGCGGCGCGGTGCCTCGAGGGAAATTCCGAGGTTGAGCGAACGGGACGACCGTTGGACGCCGGCACGTTCCCGCACGTTCCCTGGCGCCCCCGGCGGGTTTCGGCTGTCAGCCGGTGGCCAGGTAGCCGCGCATCGCCGAGACCTCCATCTCGACCTCCGCAACGTGGTGCTTGACCACGTCGCCGATCGAGATGATGCCGACCAGGGCGTCGCTGTCGTCGACGACCGGCAGATGGCGGAACCGGCCCTGGGTCATCCGCTCCATCATCTCGTCGAGCGTCGTGCTCTCGCTGCAGGTCTGCACGCTCTGCGTCATGAAGCGGCTGACGGGCTCCGACAGGGCACCCGCCCCGCCCTCGGCGATGGCGCGGATCACGTCGCGCTCGGACATGATGCCGGCGATCCGCCCGTGATCGCCGATGATGATGATGCAGCCGATCTTCTTCGCGGCGAGCTTGCTCGAGATGTCGAGCAGCGTCGCGTCCGAGCGCGCGGTGGTGACGGCCCTGCCCTTGGATTTCAGGATCGCGGCGACATTCATCGGAATTCCTCCACTCAAATCCTGGCGGCGCGATACCGGCCAGCCGAGCCGGCCGCCGGGACGAGACGCCCCCGGCCGCAGCCCGACGGCGACACCGCCGGCACCGCGCGGCTCGGCGTGTCCGCACGTCGACCCGGGTGGCGCGCCGCCGCCCGGGCACATGTGGCAATGGTGCGGCAGTTTGACGGCTTGTGCAAGACCGTTGATTCGACCTTGCCCGGGACGCCGGCCACACTGGCCGGCCGGCCGCCGCGCCCACCGAGCCTGCGACCTGGAGAACTCTCCACCGTGCCGCCGGATCGGCGCTGGCCCTGCCGGACGGTCAATGCACGGTCGGCGGCGGGCGCGGGCCTGCCGCACCCCCGGACTGCGGCCCGGCGGTTGTCGCCTCGTCCCCTTCGGCCGCCTCCTCTACGGCTTCGGGCGCGTCCGGCCTGTCGAACCAGCCGAAGCCGAGGATCCCGGCCAGAAAGCCGCCGATGTGTGCTTCCCACGCGATCGCCCCGCGGCCCTCGCCCGTGCCAATGCCGACGACCGCCAGCGCATTGAGCAGCAGCCAGACGGCCGTCGCGAGTTGTACGCGCCGATCGCGCATCGTCTCGCCGAGGCTCATCAACGGAATGGCACGCGGATATTCGCGCAGTATCCGCACCCCCCCCATGTCGAGGCCGCGGAACAGGAAGCGCATCGTGCCGCCCATCATCCCCGCGACCGCACCGGATGCCCCGACGACGGGCGCCAGGAGCCCCGGATTGACGGCCAGGAACGCCAGCGCGCCGGCAACGCCGGTCAACGCCCCGAACAGCAGAAAGCGGAGCCCGCCGACCCTGAGCGCGATGGCGCCGCCGAAGGCCAGGAGCCACGCGCTGTTGAACGCGAGATGGGTCGCGTCGCCGTGCACGGCCATGTGGGTCAGGAACGAGGTCCAGGAGGCGATCTCCCCGCCCGGCAACTCGGCCGCATAGCCCGCGTAGCGGGCCGGAATGAAGGCCAGCGTCAGCACCAGCTCCTCGTCGAGCGGCGCCGGCAGCACCTGCCGCGAGAGGTGAAGGCCGACGAGGATCGCGAGCACCGCCACGACCGCCGCAGGCACGTTGAAAATGGGCTCGCGGCGCTGCATCGGCGTCTCCCGTTGAGGCGTCTCGCGCGCCCGCCCTTCGCTTAGCCGCAGCGGCCGACCGGCGCAATCGGTGCGTCGCGTCGGGCCGTGACAGGGGGCCCCGGAAGGCCGGCTGCCGGCATGGAAGCTGCTGGCATGGAAGCTGCTGGCATGGAAGCTGCTGATAGAGAACGTCGCGCCGGCATGGTGCGGCAGCCGTCCCGGAACGGGACGGGCCTCTATGCCTCCGCAAACCGCCGGCAACGCCCGTCGCGACGGCATCGACACGCCGTCCGTTCGCGCCGGTCAACTCACCTTGCACACGACCGCGCAGAGCTGGATCATGAGAACGAGAACCGCACAGATCCTCTACGCCTACTGGAACGCCATGCGCGGCGACCGGCTGGCGCCGCGCCGCTTCGAGATCGAACCCGCACGCATCGCCGACATATTGCCGGAGACGTTCATCCTCGAGCGCGCCGAGCGCGCCGGCCTGCGCTACCGCCTTGCCGGGACGCGCATCTGCGAGAACTTCGGCACCGAGTTCCGCGGCCGGAGCTTCTTCGAGGGCTGGGCCTCCGGCGATCTCGGGGCCGTCGGCGAATGTGCCGACCGGGTGCTGCACGAGGGCGGCGTCGGCCTCCTCTCGATCGAGGCGCTGACCGCCGGCGGCCGCGGCGCCGAGTTCGAGGTGCTGCTGCTCCCCTTGACCCACACCCGCGACGACGTCGAGCGGGTGCTCGGTGCGATCACCGCCATGTCCGACGAGCCCTGGCTCGGCGCCGAGCCGCTGGTCGAGCGGCGGCTGCTCGCCCACGAGGTCATCTGGCCCGAAGGCCGGCCGCACGCGCTGGCCGAGCGCATCAATCGGCAGGCGCCGTTCGGCAGCCACGTCCGTCGCGCGCGCATCGTGCGCGCCGACCGCCGCCAGTTCCGCGTCTACGACGGCGGCCTCGCCACGGGCGCCGAACCCGAGTAGCGCCCCCCGAGCCATCCGGCGCGGCGAGCCGCGCTTCGGCCAATCGGCGCCGCAGCCCTTCGCTCCGGGCCCACCACACGACCCGCCGCGCACCCGCCCGACGCTGGCCCTCTCCGCCGCCGTCGACCCGCGCGCTTCCGCCGGGCCGGGAATGCGTCCTGCCGGGATTGGAGCGCCGGTTAGGCGTTCGTTAAGGCCCTTCGCCGATAGTGGACCTTGCGTCTCGGGCTCCCCGCACACCCACGCACCCGACACGGCGGAAACGCGTTCCTCGATCCTGCAGGTGCCGTTATGTCTCTTCCCTCCGTGCCCTTCTCGCGCCGCGCCGCGACACCGGCCGCCCGCCTGAGCCCCGATCGCCGGCGGCACAAGCGCGTGCCGCTGACGCTGCTCGGCCGGTTCATGCGCGCGAGCAAGCTCGAGTATCCCTGCAAGCTGAATGACATCTCGGTCGGCGGCGCCGCCATGATGTCACCGGTCGTGCTCCGGCCCGACGAGCGCATCATCGCCTATTTCGACCACATCGGCGGCATCGAGGGGACGGTCGCGCGCCTGTTCGAGGGCGGCTTCGCGATCAGGATCATGGCAACGCCCCACAAGCGCGAGAAGCTCGCGGCGCAACTGACCTGGCTCATCAACCGCCACGAGCTGCCCTCGATCGAGGAGCGCCGCCACGAGCGCATCGCGACGCCGCCGCGCACCATGCCATTGAAGCTCGACGAGAGCCTCACCATCGACTGCCGCGTCGTCGACTTCTCGCTGTCGGGCGCCGCCATCGACACCAGTGCCCGGCCGCCGATCGGCGCCGAGGTCGTGCTCGGCAAGCTGCGCGCGCGCGTCGTCCGCTACCACGACACCGGCATCGGCCTGCAGTTCCTCGACGTCCAGCAGCCCGAGGCGCTGCGGCGCTATTTCGGTTGACGGGGCGCGGAAGCGGTGAGCCGGCGGAAAGAAACCACGAGTTCGACACGAATGCGCCGCGCCGTCCGCGAGGAATTGACGGAACGGCAGGGTAGGCCTCCTGGAGCTAGTCGGGGTTGAGTATGAAGCGTCTTGCCAGAGCCGTGGTTCTCGCCGCCACCTGCGCGGTATCCGTGGCGCACTTCGCCGCGACCGGGGAGGTCGCCGCCGAGACGGCGCGGGCCGCGCGCAGCGCCGAGCGGTCGATCGCGTTCATGCGCGTCTACGGCAACGCCCAGCCGCCCTACGGCTTCGTCCGCTTCTGCGAGACTTCGCCCAAGAGCTGCGCCGGCGACGGACGGCAGGACGTGCGCTTCCATGCCGATGCGGCGCGGCTCGCCGAGCTCGACGACATCAACCGCCTGGTCAACACCACGATCGAGCCGTTGACCGACCTCGAGCTCTACGGCGTCACCGAGCTGTGGACGCTGCCCGTCGACAAGGGCGACTGCGAGGACTACGCGCTCCTGAAGCGCAAGTTGCTGATCGAGCGCGGCTGGCCGCAGAGCGCGCTGTTGCTGACAGTCGTGCGCGACGAGCGCGGCGACGGCCACGCGGT
>JAKAML010000209.1 GCA_021812845.1 Pseudomonadota bacterium | reverse complement strand
CCGCCGCGTGCGGCTGTCGGCGAGACGCGACGGGCGCGGCCGGCACGGCCACGAGCCGCCTACGCCGACCCGGGCTATGGGCCGCGGCCGGCCGCCAGCAAGTCGTCGCGGGTCCGCAACATGCACTACAACCTGTTCAACAACCCGACCCGGACGACGAACTGATCGTCGCCCCGACCTGGGCCGAAGCTGCGGTTTCGGCTTCGATCCAGTCGAGGAACGCCGGCGAGCCGCCGAAGACCGGCAGCACCAAGAGCGCCGGCGTCGTGTAGGGATGGCGCGCGCCGATCTCCGCCATCACCCGTGGTGCGAGCGTGCGCCGCGTCTTGACCAGCACGACGACCTCGGCGTCGGTGGCGATGCTGCCGTCCCAGCGATAGATCGAGACCATTCCGGGAATGATGTTGACGCAGGCCGCAAGCCCCGCCTCGACGAGCGGCCGGCCGATCGCCTCCGCCACCTCGCGCGACGGCGCCGTCGCATAGACGAGGACCACACGGTCCCCCTCCGTCGCGTTTTCGGTCTTGTCGAATTCCGACACTTGAGCGAGCCTCCGCACCTCGTCGCACGCACGTTCCCGGCCGCCCGGCCAGGTTCCGGTCCCGAAGCCGCGCCGCCACCCCGTCCACAAGCACAAGATGCCAAAAACACGCCCGTCTTTCGAGAAGATTGCCTTCGTGGCAAGCGACGTGCCGGAGGCACAGCAGGCGCTGACCCGCCTCGTTGCGCGCTACGGGGCCGCCGAGCCCGCCCGCGCCGACGCCATCGTCGCGCTCGGTGGCGACGGCTTCATGTTGCAGACGCTCCATCGGCACATGACCGACGCCATCCCGATCTACGGCATGAACCGCGGCTCCGTCGGCTTCCTGATGAACGAGTATGCCGAGGACCATCTCTGCGAGCGGCTTCGTGCGGCGGAGATCAGCCGCGTGCATCCCTTGTCAATGGTCGCCACCGATCGCGACGGCAGATCCCACACCGCGCTCGCCATCAACGAGGTGTCGATGTTCCGCGAGGCCTACCAGGCCGCCAAGCTGCAGGTCTCGATCGACGGCAAGGTACGGCTCGAGGAATTGATCTGCGACGGCGTGCTCGTCGCCACTCCGGCCGGCTCGACCGCCTACAACCTCTCGGCCTACGGCCCGATCGTGCCGATCAACACGCCGCTCCTGGCGCTGACGCCGATCAGCCCGTTCCGGCCGCGGCGCTGGCGCGGCGCGCTGCTGCCGAACCGGGCCCGCATCTCGATTGCGGTGCGCGAGGCCGACAAGCGCCCGGTCAGCGCCGTCGCCGATCATTTCGAGGTCCGCCACGTCGCGCGCGTCGAGATCGAGGAGGCGGGCGGCATCGATCTCCTGATGATGTTCGACCCCGGCCACAGCCTCGACGAGCGCATTCTCGCCGAGCAGTTCCGCTACTGACCCCCGCGCCGGCGCGCCGAACCCGCCGCAGGCCCGATCCGACCGGAGGCACCATGCGAGGTCTCTATTTCGAGCAGTTCGAGGTCGGCCGCCGCTTCGACCATGCGATCCGGCGCACCGTCACCGAGATGGACAACACGCTGTTCTCGTGCCTCACCCACAACCCTCAGCCCTTGCACATCGACCGCGAGTTCTGCGCCGCGACCGAATGGGGCCAGCCGCTGATGAACTCGCTGTTCACACTCGGCCTGATGATCGGCATCGCCGTCAACGAGACGACGCTCGGCACCACCATCGCCAATCTCGGCATGACCGACGTCCGCTTCCCCGCACCGCTGTTCCACGGCGACACCGTGCGTGTCGAGACCGAGATCGTCTCGAAGCGCGAGAGCCGCTCGCGGCCCGACGCCGGCATCGTCGAGTTCCATCACCGCGCGTTCAACCAGAAGGGCGTGCTGGTCGCCGAGTGCCGCCGTCAGGCGTTCATGCGCAAGTCCGGCGCCGCCGTGCAAGGGGCCGGCTGACATGCGCTCGCTGCTGTTCGTCCCCGGAGACAGCACGCGAAAGTTCGAGCGCGCGCTCGTCTCGGGCGCCGACGCGATCGTCCTCGATCTCGAGGATTCGGTCGCCGAGGCGGCCAAGCTCGCCGCGCGCGGCCTCGTCTCGGACTTCGTCGCCGGCAATCGCGACCGGCCGTCGCGCCCTTTGATCCTCGTCCGCATCAATGCGCTCGACACGCCGCACTGGACCGCCGACGTCGCCGCCGCGACCGGCGCCGGAGCCGACGCGATCATGCTGCCGAAGCCGCGCTCCGGCGCATACGTCACCCGCCTCGACGCCGAGATCACGCGCCTCGAAGCCCTGCGCGGTGGCCCCTTGGGCACGACCCGCATCGTCGCGATCGCGACCGAGCGCGCCGCGTCGCTTCTCGCCATGGCGAGCTACGAGGGCGCGAGCCCGCGGCTCGACGCGCTGGCCTGGGGCGCGGAGGATCTCTCGGCCGAGATCGGCGCGCGGACGAGCGCCGACGAGATGGGCGCTCCGACCTCACCGTTCCGCCTCGCGCGCGACCTCTGCCTGATCGGTGCCGCGGCCGCCGGAGTGGCCGCGATCGATCAGGTCTACACCAGGCTCGGCGACCTCGACGGCCTCGCGCGTGAAGCCTTGGCCGCCGCCCGCGACGGCTTCCAGGGCAAGATGGCCATCCATCCGGACCAGGTCGCGGTCATCAACCGGGCGTTCACGCCGCCGGAATCGGAGATCGCCGCGGCGCGCGCGCTCGTCGCCGCGTTCGAGGCGCATGTCGGGAATGCCGCCGGCGGCGTCCTGGTCCACGATGGCCGCATGGTCGACGCGCCGCACGTCGCCCGCGCGAGGCGACTGCTCGCCTCCGCCGCGCGCCACACCGCCTAGCGGCCTAGCGGCCGCTCGCCTGCCCGTGGTAGGTCACGATGTCGGCCAGCGCCGGGCGCTCCCGATCGGGCTGCGTCTCCGTCGCCGTCCCCATGTAGACGAAGCCGGCGACCCGCTCGTTCGCGGCGAGGCCCAGCGCCGCCTTGACGCGCGGGCTGTAGGCGATCCACTCCGTCACCCAGGCGGTCCCGTAGCCCATGGCATTGGCGGCGAGGCACATGTTGAAGCACGCCGCGCCTGCCGACAGCACCTGCTCCCACTCCGGCGCCGCCGGGTTCTCGACCACGCGCGAGACCACGCACACGACGAGCGGCGCGCGCAGGAGCCGCTTCGCCTCGCCCGCGAGCCGCACCTCCGAGGGTGGCTCCTTCTCCTCCGCCGCGCAGGCCGCGGCGATCTCGCGGCCGAGCGTCGCCCGCGCGTCGCCCGAGATGACGATGAACCGCCACGGCGCGAGCTTCTTGTGGTCGGGCACGCGCGACGCGATGGTCAGGATACGTTCGAGCTCCGCCGGCCCCGGCCCCGGCTCGGCGAGCAGCATCGGCTTCGACGAACGGCGCGACGTGAGCAGCGCGAGCGTCGCATGATCCATGGAAATCGTTCCCCTCGTGGCGTCGTGGCCACTCGCTAATCCATTTCGCCCTCTGATACAATCCAGCGGCCACGTCCCGATCCGCCGAGCCCCCGCGATGACACCGCCGACCGTGCGTCCACCCGCCCCGCTTCGCCGCCGCGCCGCCCGCCCGATCGCGGTCGCGGTCGCGACGGCACTCTGGGTTCCGATCCTCGCCGCCGTCGGGACCATGCCCGCCGCCGCCGCCGAATCGGCACCCGCCGTCATGATCGTGTTCGACGGCTCGGGTTCGATGTGGGGGCGGATCGACGGCGACCGGCTGTCGCGACTGCAGGCCGCCCGCGACGCGCTGCGGCGCGCGCTGCCCGTGCTCGCCGCCGACACCCGCGTCGGACTCGCCTCGTTCGGCCATCGCCGCAAGGGCGATTGCAGCGACGTCGAGACGCTCGTCCCTCCCGCGGCCCGCGACGTCGAGGCGCTGATGGGTCCCCTCGATCGGCTCAATCCGCGCGGCAAGGGTCCGCTGGTGCTCGCCGTCCGCGAGGCCGCCAAGGTGCTCGGCGATCTCGGCGGCGACCCCGCAACAGTGATCCTGATCCACGACGGCCCCGACAACTGCCAGCAGGACGCCTGCGCCGCCGCCGCCGAGATCGCCAAGGCGCAGCCCGGTCTCGTGATCCACACCGTCGGCCTCGGGCTCGAGGCCGAGGACGCGCGCAAGATGGCGTGTGTCGCCGCGGCGACCGGCGGCGGCGCCTACGACGCCCGCGACGGCACCGCGATCGACGAGGCGGTCGCCGCCGCGCTCAAGCTCGTCCATCCGA
>JAKAML010000208.1 GCA_021812845.1 Pseudomonadota bacterium | reverse complement strand
AAATCACCTCGACCTTCGTCGGCGACACGGTCTCGGGCGCCAGCCTCGAGAACACCTGGCTCGCAGAGGCCGGCGTCGGCTGCGGCTCGGGCTCGCGCGGGTTCCGCGTCGAGGCCGTGCTCGGCTATCGCGGCGACCGCGACTTCCAGGGTGAGCCTCAGATCTACAACCCGGGCCCGAACCCCGGCGATCCGGTCGGCACGCCCCCGCCCGCCGACTTCGACGATCCGATGCATTTCTCGCTGCGGACCTACACGCTGATGCTGAACGTGTACAAGGATCTCGGCAACTTCGGCGGCTTCACGCCCTACGTCGGCGCCGGCATCGGCGCGGCCTACCATCAGATGTCGGGCGTCTACTTCACCGGCAACCCGGCGCTCGTCAACACCATCGAGGGCAACAGCGACCTCGCCTTCGCCTGGTCGCTGATGGCCGGCGTCGGATACCAGATCTCGGATCGCGCGATCCTCGACTTCGGCTACCGCTACATCGATCTCGGCAAGGCCACCTCGGGCCGCGTCGACAACGCCGGCTTCGTCAACCCGCGCGTCAACGTCGACGACATCTCGGCGCACGAGTTCAAGGTCGGCCTGCGCTACCACTTCGGTCAGGCGGACTGCTGCGCCGCCCCCGCCTACGCCGCGATGAAGTAGGCGCCTCCACCATGCGGACGGGTGGAAGGGCCGGCCCCTCGGGGACCGGTCCTTCTGCTGTTCCCATGACGCGGCTGCCATGGCGCGGCGCCGCCTGCTCCTGCCACTGGCCGCGAACTTGCATCCCTTCGAACGAGGCGCCCGGTGCGGCGCCTCACGGACCTCCGGTCCGTTGCGAAGCTCCCCGCCGGCACCCGCCGCGGTGGGAGATGCAAGGTGTCGTCATGTTGCGCTTGATCGTCATCGCCGCGGTGATGGCCGTGGTCGTCCGGGCCTCCGGCATCCTCGAGGCCGGGCCGTCGAGACTTTCGCTCATGCTGCTGCCGCTGTCGGCGGCGGTCGGCTACGTGCTGCTGAAGCGGACCTGACCGGATTGCGGCCCGCCGTGCCGTCCCGCGGCCGTCGTCTCCGACCGTCGACGGCGGCCGGTCCGGAGCGCGAGATCCCGCCCGCCCGAGCGTCACATTGGCGATTGATCTCGGACGAGATCGCCAGATATATGTCCGATGAGCCTGTCGAGCGATGCATTCCCAGGTCCGAGCGCCGTCCGCGACGGCCCCGGGAAGCGGGCTGATCCGGTCGCAGCATTGATGTCTCCCCGGCGCGCCACCCAGCGCGTCGCGGCCATTGGTGAGGCGCCGATCGTCCGCGGGCGTGGTGGAATTGGTAGACACGCCAGATTTAGGTTCTGGTGGCCCTGGCCGTGGGGGTTCAAGTCCCTCCGCCCGCACCAATCGCCGAGCGGCCATCGAATAGCGCCCGGCCCACGGGATCCGGTTCGTCCGGTCCGGGGCCGCGGCAGGGTACGAGACGCGCGTCCGGCCGATCGGGGCCCGGACGCATCCCTGGGACATTGGAAACGGGTTGCCGACATGCAGATCACCGAGACGACGAGCGACGGCCTCAAGCGCACCCTCAAGGTCGTGGTCGGCAAGAGCGAGCTCTCCGAGCGCTTCGACAGGCGGCTCGACGAGGTCAAGGACCAGGTCCACATCAAGGGCTTCCGCAAGGGCAAGGTGCCGCTCGCGCACATCAAGAAGCTCTACGGCAAGTCGCTGATGAGCGAGGTTCTGGAGAAGGCCGTCAACGAGACCTCGAGCCAGGCCATCGCCGAGCGGAAGGAGCGCCCGGCGCTGCGGCCCGACATCGCGCTGGACGGCGGCGCCGAGGAGATGGAGCAGGTCATCGAGGGCAAGGCCGACCTCGCCTATTCGATGTCGTTCGAGGTGCTGCCGGAGATCGTGCTCACCGACTTCTCGACGCTCACGATCGAGAAACTCGTGGCCGAGGTCGACGAGGAGAGCCTCGCCAAGGCGCTCGACGACATCGCCACCCGCACCACGTCCTACGAGCCCGAGGAGGGCCGCGCGGCCTCCGACGGCGACCGCGTGACGATCGACTTCGCGGGCAAGATCGACGGCGAGGCCTTCGAGGGCGGCACCGGCGAGGGCATGGCGGTCGTCCTCGGTCAGGGCGGGATGATCCCCGGCTTCGAGGACGGCCTCGAGGGCGCCAAGGCGGGCGACGCCAGGCTCGTCAAGGCGGCGTTCCCGGCCGAGTATCCGGTCAAGACGCTGGCCGGCAAGGACGCCGAGTTCGACGTCAAGGTGACGGAAGTGGCGCGCGCAATGAAGCCCGCCATCGACGACGCCTTCGCCCAGACCCTCGGGCTCGAGGACGTGACCAAGCTGCGCGAGGCGGTCAGCGAGCAGATCAGGAAGGAGTTCGACCAGGCGGCGCGCACCAAGGTCAAGCGCGAGCTGCTCGACGAGCTCGAGAAGCGGCACAGCTTCGCCCTGCCGCCGTCGCTCGTCGAGTTCGAGTTCAACCAGATCTGGGCCCAGCTCGAGAAGAGCCTCAAGGAGCAGGGCAAGTCGATCGCCGACGAGGGCAAGACCGAGGACGAGGTGCGCGCCGAGTATCGCGGCATCGCCGAGCGCCGCGTGCGGCTCGGGCTCGTGGTCGGTGAGATCGGCGAGAAGAACAAGATCCAGGTCACCCAGGACGAGCTGCGCCGGGCGCTGATCGAGCACGCCCGCCGCTTCCCCGGCCAGGAGAAGCTCGTCTACGAGTATTTCGAGAAGACCCCCGGCGCCGTCGCCGAGCTCAGGGCCCCGATCTTCGAGGACAAGGTCGTCGATTTCGTCCTCGGCCAGGCCAGGACCACGGACAAGAAGGTCTCCAGGGACGAGCTGATGAAGGCCGTGCAGGCCGCGACCGAGGCATAATGCGGCCCTTGCGGCGCCGCGGTCGTGTGTTCATCTAAACCGTCCGATGCGCGATTCGCGCGCACCGGCCCCCCCGCCGGGACCCGTCGTCCCGTGCTGGAACACCAGGAGAACATAGGTCCCATGCGCGATCCCGTCGCAACCCTGACGAATACCTTCTGGCCGATGGTCGTCGAGCAGACCAACCGCGGCGAGCGCGGCTATGACTTGCCGTCGCGGCTCCTGAAGGAGCGGATCATCTTCGTGACGGGTCCGGTCGAGGACCACATGGCGGCCTCGATCTGTATGCAGCTCCTGTTTCTCGAAAGCGAGAATCCCAAGAAGGAAATCTCGATGTACATCAACTCGCCGGGCGGTGTCGTCACGGCGGGCATGGCGATCTACGACACCATGCAGTTCATCAAGCCGCCGATCGCCACCCTGTGCATCGGCCAGGCCGCGTCCATGGGCTCGCTGCTGCTGTGTGCCGGCAGCACCGGAATGCGGTTCGCGCTGCCCAACGCGCGCATCATGGTGCACCAGCCGTCCGGCGGCTTCTCGGGCCAGGCGTCCGACATCGAGCGGCACGCCGAGGACATCATCAAGATGAAGCGCCGGCTCAACGAAGTCTACGTCAAGCACACGGGCAAGCCCTACGAGACGATCGAGAAGACTCTCGACCGCGATTACTTCATGACTGCCGATCAGGCCAAGGATTTCGGCATCATCGACAAGGTGCTGGAGAAGCGCGACGAGGTCGCCGATCTGATCTCCGACGGCAAGGGCGCCTGAGACGCACCCCGGCGCCGGGGACCGGGGCCGGCGTCTCCCTCGCGTGCCCGCAGCCGGTGTCCGGGCACCATCGCCGGGGAACGGCCGCCGGTCTCGGGATTCCTGCGATTGCGGGCGTGCGAGCGGGCTGCGGTCTGCGGCCGCGCGAGCTTCCGGCGGGTCAGCTCGCGGGCTGTGCCCGCCGGCCGTCGCTGGCCACCGCCGGACGCGGGCCGGCCGCCCGTCCGGGCATCGCCTGCGGCGTCGTGTACCAGATGACCACAGCGCCCGGATAAACGTATCTTAACCTGACTTGGTGCGGTGGACGGTCTATTAATCCATCCTTGATCTCGGCGACACTAGCGTGTTCTGATCGCGACGGGTGGACTCGCGCTTCTGCTCTCAGTCGGGCAGGGCCGCAACTCCGTCGAATTCGAGCCCGAAGCATCGGGCTCCACGATCTCGGGCCCCACGACCTGGGGCCGGGCGCGGAACGGCACGACGCCGGACCGCGTCCTGACAAAGGGTGAGACGACGAATGGCGCAAGAAAAGAACACCCTCTACTGCTCGTTCTGCGGAAAGAGCCAGCACGAGGTGCGGAA
>JAKAML010000207.1 GCA_021812845.1 Pseudomonadota bacterium | reverse complement strand
GCGGACGCTTCGTGGCATTGTTGCCACTCTGGCCAAGGGCAAGGGCGCCGCCCGGAAGTCGTCCACATGACCCGCCATGATCTGGCCAAGTTTTGAGCCGAGCGATGCCCGCCCGTGAGGCGCAGGTTCGAAGCGCAGGCGTGATGCACCCATGTGGGGCGCGACCTCGCGGCGTCGACCGACGGCGGGCCGGTGCGGCGGATTAGCCCGGCCTGGCCCCCCGGACGGGGATCCCAACGGGCATCCGCAGCGGACCACGGCGTCGTGGAGGCTGCCGGCCCGAGAGACGAGCAAGGTGCCGGACCAATAAGAGTGCAGGCGGGCCGGTGTTGGCGGCAGGACGCGGTTTCCCCGCTGGTACGGCGAGACGATCGAGATCATTCAATGGAGAAGCGGAACATGGTGAAGGCGGGGATGCGGGTGGGCACATGGGCGCTGGTCGCGGCCGTCGCGGCGGCGGCGCCGGCGGCGGCCCAGGAGCTGAGCGACAAGTCCGTCAAGACGTTCATGGAATACGCCTGGCAGATGGTTCCCGCCCAGTTCACGAAGCCCGACGGCAAGACGGTCCAGATCGACAAGAAGAAGAAGGACGAGGTCGTCGTGCCGGTCGACATGGCCAAGGAGATCATCCGGGTCGGCCGCGTCTCCGCGCACGCGCAGATCTGCGAGCTGAAAGAGGATCAGTATCTCAACTACAACTCGCTGATGCGGCGCGAGCAGGACAAGAAGAAGTGGTCCGATCAGCAGCTCATCTACATCAACATGCTGCATCTGACGACGGTGATGCTGCTGACGGGCAACATCCGGCTGGTCGAGAAGGACGGCGACAAGGAGGTCGTGGTCGAGGACAGCAAGAAGGCGCCGCCGACCTGCACCGCCGAGCAGAAGACCAAGGTCAAGGAGCTGATCGCGAGCTACGTCGCCGCAGGTCCCAAGCTCAACCTGAACCCCGCCGCCGCCACCGGCGCGACCGGCAGCACGCAGCCGGCGGCCGCGCCCGCCGCCGCGCCGGCACCGGCCGAGAAGAAGAAGTGATCGAAAGCGGCATGGCTCGCGTCGCCGTGGCCCGACCGGCCACGGCCGCACCGGCCGGCCATTGACCTCGGGGGCGGATCGGAGTATCAGCCCCCCACGACGCGGGCTTTCGGGCCCGCGTTTTAGTTGCGCACCCGTGGTGGCGGGCCGTGTCCCTCGTGGACCCTTCGTCACCTGTCGGCCGCGGTCGCCTTCAGGGGCGGCCGAGGGCAGAGGAGGGGGCGCTCCAACCCGCCGCGCCGGCGGGCCGCACCGCGGCCTTGGCGCGGCCGATCAGCAACATTGGAGTGCCGTTACCATGACCAAGCGCGTCCGCGCCAAGCACAAGATCGACCGTCGCCTCGGCGAGAACATCTGGGGTCGCCCGAAGAGCCCGCTCAACAAGCGCGAGAGCCGCCCCGGCCAGCACGGCGAGCGCCGCGTCGGCAAGACCTCCGATTTCGGCCAGCAGCTCAAGGCCAAGCAGAAGCTCAAGGGCTACTACGCCTCGATCTCCGAGCGCCAGTTCCACAAGATCTACGTCGAGGCCTCGCGCATGAAGGGCTCGACCTCGGAGGGCCTGATCGGGCTGCTCGAGCGCCGCCTCGACGCCGTCGTCTATCGCGCCAAGTTCGTGCCGACGGTGTTCGCCGCCCGCCAGTTCGTCAGCCACGGCCACGTCTCGGTCAACGGCCGCCGGGTCACGATCCCGAGCTACCGGGTCCGCGTCGGCGACGTGATCGAGCTCAACGAGAAGGCCAAGCAGATGGCGCTCGTGCTCGAGGCGGTGAAGAGCGCGGAGCGCGACGTGCCCGACTACGTCGACGCCGACCACGGCAAGATGACCGCCAAGATGACGCGCGTGCCGGCGCTGTCGGACGTGCCGTACCCGGTGCAGATGGAGCCGAACCTCGTGGTCGAGTTCTATTCGCGCTGAGGGCGGCGCAGCCCGGGCGGAAATTCCCCGCAGGCACTATGCTGCAGAGCGTTCGGATAGGCCGCCTTTCGGGGCGGCCTTTCTCATTGCGGTGGCCCCAGGCGGCGCGATGCGAGGCCCGAAAAGCCGAAAGCCGCCCCGGTGAGGAGCGGCTTCCGAATGCGCGACAGTCTCGGATCGGTGCGACGGATCAGAAGGCGATCAGGGCACCGAACTTGATGACGTGGAGTTGGTCGAAGTCGACGCCGGCTACGGTGCCACCGAGGTTGGCGCAGAGGTTGCCGGCGACCGCCGCGTTGCAGTCATAGCTGCCGTCGAGATTGCGGTAGGCCAGCCAGATCGACATTGCTGCCGCATCGATCTCCTGCACTACGCCGACGCCCCACTGGCGAAGCTCGGAACCGGTGACCGCACGGCCTGCGCCGGGATTGGCCAAGCCCCCGTAGAACATGTCGTTGTTCTTGCTGTACTCGCCGTAAAGCACGGTGTGGCCGAGCGGGGTCCACTTCTGGCGGATGCCGGCCTTGAGGTACCACTTGTCGCCGTCGGGCTGCAGCGGATCGGCGCCGGCGATCGCGGCCGGATGCAAGTTATCGTTGAACTCCTTGCTGTACGCACCGTAGACGAACAGGCCCGTCGGGACGTGCTGGACATAGAGGCCAGCCTGGAAGTGGTCCGAATCCTGGCGGCGAACGGTAGCCGCAAGGCCGTTCTCGTCGCTGAAATGCGACCAGGAGACGACGCCCGCGAGCTTGATGCCGCTGAACTCACCGGCATAGCGCGCGGTCGCATCCCAGAAGTCGTCCTCGCCCCAGGAGGCCGAGAGCGAGAAGCCGCCCAAGGTCGGGCTGTCGTAGCGGACGGCGTTGTTCGGCGCGCCGTTGCAGTCGCCTGAGAAGCCGGCCTGGATGTGGTTGCAGTAGGCTAAGTTCGCCCAAGTCTGCGTCGTGACCGGTCCGCCGTTCACGCGCAGGAAGAAGGACAGGCCGTCGAAGTGCACCCAGTTGGCCGGAACCAGCGAGCCCGATCCGTCGACCAGGATCGCCGCGTTGTCGGAGGCGTGCGACATCTGGCCAACCGACAACTTGCCGTAGGTGTTGCTCTTGAGGAACCAGAGCGACTGCAGCACGTTGAGGGCGTTATTGCCGTCGTCGACGTTCTGATTCATGTTGAGCGCAGGGTCCGAGGTGTTGAGCTCGACATGAAGCAGGTAGCCGGCCGACATGTCAGCGCTGATCTTCGCCTCGCCGGCCAACTTGAAGTTGGTCCGCAGAGTGAAACCGATGCCGCCGACGTAGGTGTTCTGCTCGACGCCGTCGTCCCACCAAGAGATCTGCTCGGCGACCCAGCCGGAGATCGTGAGGGAGACCTTGCGGTTGCCCTTGCGGGCGACGGTGGCTTCGAGCTCAGCGACGCGCTCCTCGAGATCCGCGCAGCAGTTGCCGCCGAGATCGGCTGCCTGGGCCGTGCCAGCGGTCAATCCCCCCGCCAGCAGGCCGGCCGCCACCAGGGCGCTCAGACTGTACTTATTCATGAACCTTCTCCCGTCTACACACTTCGAGATACGCATGGGTCTCAATAGGCGGTGGCCGCAAAGACCGAGAGTCGAGTGACGCCGTGCGCTGTTCCTGCTCTTTCCAAGCTTCTTGAAACCGGTTTGGAGTCCCCCTCCGAAGTGCCGTTTCAGCCGGGATACTACGCACGCCCTGGGGAAGATTAAAATCGCCTTGACGGTCGGATTTCCCGAATCGAATCACCTTGTGGCGGCTCTGCCACTGTTTTGTGCTTCGGCTGTGCTCGGAGCGAAGCATATGAATAATCGAATGAATTGCCTCCGCCCGCGCCCGTGACCGGGCCTCGATGCCTGTTCGCGCGGCACCACGGCCGGCGGGCGCGGAGGTCGGAAGGCGCGACAGCCTCGACTGCTCTGACCCTGGCGCCCGGTTATCCAAGGGTTCTCCGGCCGCCCGGCACCGGATCGGCCGGGCCGGGTGCCGAGGTTGCCCCGTCAGTGCGCGCGGCGGCGCTCGGTCTGGATGAACCGGCGCGAGGTCAGGGCGAGCAGGACGACGACGAAGGCGAGGCCGTGGGTCACCATCACCATCTCCGGCCGGTCGCCGTAGGTCTCCATCACGAAGCGCTGGTAGAAGGCGGGGCGGAAGCGCTCGACCTGGCCGAAGACCGCCCGATACTGGTCGATCATGGCGTCGAGCAGCAGGTAGGCGTTGACGAGCGCGTTGCCGTTGATCCAGTCGAACAGCGCGATGCCGGCGATGGAGAGCACGCGCGCCACGG
>JAKAML010000206.1 GCA_021812845.1 Pseudomonadota bacterium | reverse complement strand
TCACTTCGATGGCTCCACCGCGCGCCGCGCGGTCCGGGGCATCGTAGCGCACGGGCGCCGCGGCCGCCGGCTTGCCCCGAGGCCCTCGTCACGACGAAGGATGTGGCGCCGCGACGCCGCGGCTAGTGAAGCAACTGGTTCATCTGGGGAGCCATTTCCGCTCGCCAGTCGATGTCCCCCTGGCGGTAGATCGCGTCACCGCCTCCGACGATGGCAAGAGGACAGTCGAGCCGCTCCCGCTCCGGAACGTGCGACCAGGCGCCCGCGAGCCGAGCGCCCGCCGGCACCCTTGAAACCTCGCCGTCGGACCGTCCGGCGGCCGACGAGAGACCAGAGCCCCGATGCTGCATTTCGCACGCTGGAAGGTGATCGCGATCCTCCTGACCTGCCTCACCGCGGTCCTGTTCGCGCTGCCGAACTTCTTCGCCAAGGAGACCGTCGCGTCGTGGCCCTCGATGCTGCCGAAAAAGCAGCTCGCGCTCGGCCTCGACCTGCGCGGCGGCGCCCATCTGCTGCTCGGCATGGACACCGATGAGCTCAAGGCCGATTGGCTGAAGACGCTGCGCGAGGACGCGCGCCGCACCATGCTCGACCTCAACAAGACGCGCGAGCAGAAGATCGGCTTCTCTCCCGCCACCATCGCCGGCGGTGCCGTCCAGCTCCGGTTGAACCGCCCCGAGGACACCGAGACGGCGCTGAAGGAGCTGCGCAAGCTCGCCCAGCCCATCGGCAGCGCCGTGTTCGGCGGCTCGGGCAACGATCTCGACGTGTCGCAGGGTCCGGAGCCGGGCGTCGTCACGCTGCGCCCCAACGAGCCGGGAATCCGCAATCGCGTGTCGCTGGCCATGAGCGCCGCCATCGAGACCATCAACCGCCGCATCAACAACCTCGGCACCGCCGAGGCGACCGTCGTCCGCCAGGGCAGCGACCGCATCCTGATCCAGTACCCCGGCCTCCAGGACACCAAGCCGCTCAAGGATCTCATCGGCCAGACCGCGAAGCTGACGTTCCACGCCGTCCATCCGCAGACCTCGGCCGAGGAGGCCAAGCAGTCGCGCACCCCGAACGGCTACCGCATCTACGAGGGCGACCGCCGCGGCGAGGAGGGCAGCTACCTGCTGCTCGAGGCGCCCGTCGTCACCGGCGAGGATCTCGTCGACGCCCAGCCCGGCTTCGACCAGCGCACCAACGAGGCGATCATCTCATTCCGCTTCAATCAGGCCGGCGCCCGCAAGTTCGGCAAGTTCACCACCGAAAACGTCGGCGCGCCATTCGCGATCGTGCTCGACAACCACGTCCTTTCCGCCCCCGTCATCCGCGAGCCGATCCTCGGCGGATCGGGCCAGATCTCGGGCTCGTTCACGGTCGAGAGCGCCAACAACCTCGCGATCCAGCTCCGCTCCGGCGCGCTGCCCGCCAAGCTCACCATCGTCGAGGAGCGCACGGTCGGCCCCTCGCTCGGCGCCGATTCGATCGAGGCCGGCTCCCGCGCCGGCCTGATCGGCGCCGCGGCGACCATCCTGATGACCATCGCCGCCTACGGCACCTTCGGCGTCTACGCCGTCATCGGCCTCGTCATCAACGGCCTGATGATCGTCGCGCTGATGTCCGCCATCGGCTCGACGCTGACGCTGCCCGGCATCGCCGGCCTCGTGCTCACGATCGGCATGGCGGTCGACGCCAACGTGCTGATCTTCGAACGCATCCGCGAGGAGGTGCGCTCCGGCAAGAGCGCCATCGCGGCCATCGACGCCGGTTTCAGCCGCGCCATCGTCACCATCGCCGACAGCCAGCTCACCACCCTCGTCGCCGCCTTCATCATGTTCTGGCTCGGCTCCGGCCCGATCCGCGGCTTCGCCGTGACGCTGACCATCGGCATCTTCACCTCCGTGTTCACCGCGATCACCGTCACGCGGCTCCTCGTCGCGCTGTGGCTCAAGGGCGCGCGCGGGAAGTCGAGCAAGATCGAGATACCGATCTGACGCCGCTCCCTCTCCCCGCTTCTCCCGTGGGGCGAGGCCGAGTACAGGGCCGCGGGCCGGGTCCATGCGGCGCATCGGCCGACGATCGTGCGATCACCGAAATGCGCACTTCAGTGACGAGAGGAAACTGAATGTTCCTGGTCCCCGATTTCAAGGGCTTCGACTTCTTCCCCCACGGCACGCATCTCGACTTCATGCGCTGGAAAGGGATCTGCCTCGCGATGTCGATCGTCGCCATGCTGGCATCTCTCGGCCTCTTCTTGACCAAGGGGCTCAACTACGGTGTCGACTTCAAGGGCGGCTCGCTGATCGAGGTGCAGGCCAAGTCGGGCACTGCCGACCTCTCCACCGTGCGCCAGAAGCTCGGCGCACTCGGTCTCGGCGACGTTCAGGTCCAGAGCTTCGGCGCACCCTCCGACGTTCTGATCCGCGTCGAGGAGCAACCGGGCGGCGACAAGGCGCAGCAGGACGCGCTGGCCAAGGTCGTCGCCGCCCTCGGCGACGGCTTCACGCAGCGCCGCGTCGAGGTCGTCGGTCCCGCGGTGTCGAGCGAGCTCAGGACCACCGGCATCATCGCCGTGCTCGCCTCCATCGTCGCCATCATTCTCTACGTCTGGTTCCGCTTCGAGTGGCAGTTCGCCGCCGGCACCATCATCGCCTTGACCCACGACGTCCTTGTCACGGTCGGCCTCTTCTCGCTGTTCAGCCTCGAGTTCGATCTGTCGATCGTCGCCGCGCTCCTGACCATCCTCGGCTACTCGGTCAACGACACCGTCGTCGTGTCCGACCGCATCCGCGAGAACCTGCGCAAGTTCAAGAAGATGGACCTGACGCAGTTGCTCAACCTGTCGATCAACGAGACGCTGTCGCGGACGATCCTGACCGGCGCCACGACCATCGCCGTCCTGATCGCGCTCTACGTGTTCGGCGGCGAGGTGATCAGAAACTTCACATTCGCCATGCTGTTCGGCGTGCTGATCGGCACCTACTCGTCGATCTTCATCGCCGCCCCGGCGCTCGGCTACCTCGGCATCAAGCGCGACTGGTCGGGCTCGGGCACGACGGCTGCGAAAGGGACCGCGTCCGGCACCGCCAAGGCTTGACCGCCCGCGGGGAGCACCGGCCATGATCCGCCCCGCCGCCTTCTACCCGGGCCGAGCGCCGATCGACGCCTACGGCAACGGCGGCTTCCGCTTCGCCGATATGAGCCACAAGGGCTCGCTGCTCTGCCTGCCGAGCGGCATCCACGCCTGGGATACGGCCGATCCGTTCACGGCCGAGGCCCTCGCCCCGGTGCTCGCGGAGGCCCAGGCCATCGCGTTCCTGCTGCTCGGCACCGGAGCCGCGCAGGTGTTCCCCTCGCCCGCGCTGCGCGCGACCTTTGCCACGGCCGGCGTCGGCCTCGAGCCGATGAGCACGGGCGCCGCCTGCCGGACCTACAATGTCATGCTGGCCGAGGGGCGCGCCGTCGCCGCCGCTCTCGTCGCAGTGCCGTGACGCGAGGCCCGTGACGCGAGGCCCGTGACGCGAGGTCGGCCTCAACCCTGAGCCGGCTTCCTCGCGGCCTCTTTCTGCTCGACCCACGCCACGGCGTAGATCGAGAACTCGTAGAGCAGGCACGTCGGCAGCGCCATGATGATCATCGAGATCGCGTCGGGCGGCGTCAGCACCGCCGCCACCGCGAAGATGCCGACCACCGCATAGCGCCGCGCCGACCTCAGATCCTGCGCCGTCAGCACGCCTGCGCGCGCCAGCAGCGTCAGGATCACCGGCAACTGGAACACGATGCCGAACCCGAAGATCAGCGTCATGATCAGCGACAGGTATTCCGACACCTTCGGCAACAGCTCGATCGCCGCCTGCCCCGCTGCCGCCTCCTGCGTCAGCCCCATCGAGAACTTGATGAGGATCGGCATGGCGATGAAATAGACCACCGCCGCGCCGAGCAGGAAGAACAGCGGTGTCGCGACGAGATAGGGCAGGAACGCCTGGCGCTCGTTCTTGTAGAGACCCGGCGCCACGAACTTGTAGATCTGCGCCGCCACCACCGGGAACGACAGGAACCCGGCGCCGAACATGGCGAGCTTGATGTGGGTGAAGAGCTGCTCGAGGAAGTGGGTGGCGATCAGCCTCACGCTCTGGTTGCCCGAAGCCCAGATGTAGGGCCACACCAGCACGTTGTAGATGTGCTTGGCGACCGCGAAGCACATGAAGAACATCACGAAGAACGCGATGAGCGCATAGATGAGGCGCTGCCTGAGCTCGATCAGGTGGTCCATCAG
>JAKAML010000205.1 GCA_021812845.1 Pseudomonadota bacterium | reverse complement strand
CTGTCGCCGCGACGGATCGGCGAGGATGCGATCGCGGTGCTGCAGGCCCACGACTGGCCCGGCAACGTGCGCGAGCTGAGAAACAACATCGAGCGGCTGATGATCCTGGCCGGCGGCGATCCGAACTCCGTCATCACCGCCGACATGCTGCCCGACGAGATCGGCTCCAACGTGCCGCTGCCGGTCAACGGCGGCGCCGAGCACCTGATGAGCCTGCCGCTCCGCGAGGCGCGCGAAATCTTCGAGCGCGAGTACCTGCTCGCCCAGATCAACCGCTTCGGCGGCAACATCTCGCGCACCGCCGAGTTCGTCGGCATGGAGCGCTCGGCGCTGCACCGCAAGCTCCGGGCGCTGGGCGTCTCCTCCGACCAGCGCACCGGCGACGTGCGGCAGGCGTGACCCTGGCGGTTAAGCATTCGCGAAGCGTCGTGGAGTAGCGTCCCCGCCCGAGAAGGTATATCGGCTTCCCGGACGACGGTCGGGCCCCGGCGGTCGAGACCGCCGGGCGAGCTGACCCGAGCCTGCGTCATCGAGGCCCCCCGTCATCGAGGCCACACTCCATGAAGGTCATCATCTGCGGCGCAGGCCAGGTCGGCACCGGCATCGCCGAGCGGCTGTCGGCGGAAGGCAACGACGTCGCGATCATCGATTCGAGCGCGGCGCTGGTCCAGCGCGCCAACGACGTGCTCGAGGTGCGCGGCATTCTCGGCAACGCCGCCCACCCCGACATCCTCGAGCAGGCGGGGGCACGAGAGGCCGACATGCTGATCGCGGTCACCCTCCACGACGAGGTCAACATGGTCGCCTGCGAGGTCGCGCAGACCCTGTTCGACATCCCGACCAAGATCGCGAGAATTAGGTCCCAGGTCTACCTCGATCCGCAATGGTCGAAGCTGTTCGCGCGCGAGAACATGGCGATCGACTACGTCATCTCGCCGGAGACGGAGGTCGGCGACGCGGTGTTGCGCCGGCTCGAGCAGCCGGGCGCCTTCGAGAGCGTCAGCTTCGCCGACGACCGCGTCACCGTGCTCGGCATCTCCTGCGGGCCGGAGTGCCCGATCATCGACACGCCGCTGACGCAGCTCACCGACCTGTTTCCCGATCTGCCGGCGATCACGGTCGCCCTCGTCCGCAAGGGCCGCCTGTTCATTCCCCACGGCAAGGACCAGATCCTGCTCGGCGACGACGCCTACGTCATCACCCCGCGCGAGCAGGTGGCGCGCACCCTGCAGATCTTCGGCCACGAGGAGACGCAGGGTCGTCGCGTCGTCATCGCCGGCGGCGGCAACATCGGCTACTACGTGGCGCGCCGGATCGAGGAGACCCAGCCCAACGTCCGCGTCAAGCTGATCGAGCTGTCGCGCGCCAGGGCCATGGAGATCGCCGAGAAGCTCCAGCGCACCGTCGTCCTGCACGGCTCGGCGCTCAGCGAGGACGTGCTGCGCGAAGCCGAGGTCGGGCTCGCCGACACCATCGTCGCGGTGACCAACGACGAGCAGGCGAACCTCCTCACCTCGGCGCTGGCCAAGCAGATCGGCTGCCGGTCGAGCCTCTGCCTCATCAACAGCCCGAACTACGCCGGCATGATCCGCTCGCTCGGCATCGACATCCAGATCAACCCGCGCTCGATCACCACGAGCCGGGTGCTGCAGCACGTCCGCCGCGGCCGCATCCGCGGCGTCCACTCCATTCTCGACGGCGCCGGCGAGGTGATCGAGGCCGAGGTGATCGAGACCGCGCCGATCATCGGTCACCCGCTCAAGGATCTCGTCAAGTCGGACGGGCTGCGGTTCGGCGCCGTGCTGCGCGGCGGCAAGGTGCTGATGCCGAGCGGCGCGCTCGAGCTCGAAGCGCACGACCGCGTCGTCCTGTTCGCCCGCGCCGACGCGGTGCGGGAGGCCGAGCTTCTGTTCCGCGTCAGTCCCGACTATTTCTGACGGACTTCGGCCGCGCACCGGCCCGGTGCCGCCGGCACCGCGCGGGGTGCTGCAACTCGGGAGGGGCGATGGCACGCTCAGTCTATGTCGACGGGCGATACCGGCGTTACGCGGAGGCGGCGATCCACGCCGAGGACCGCGGCTTCCAGTTCGGCGACGCGGTCTACGAGGTCGTCGAGGTGAGGGATGGTCGGCTCGTCGACGCGCCGCGCCACCTCGACAGGCTCGACCGCTCACTCGCAGCGCTGTCGATTGCGGCGCCGATGAGCCGCGCCGCGCTCCGCCATGTGCTGCACGAGACCATCCGCCGCAACAGGGTGCGCGACGGCACCGTCTATCTGCAGGTTTCGCGCGGCGCGGCGCCGCGCGACTTCGCTTATCCTGCGGCGGACGTGGCCCCGACCGTGGTGTGCCTTGCGCGGGCGAGCCGGCCCGAGCGCATTGCCGCCACCGCCGCCGCCGGCATCGCCGTCCGGACGATGCCCGATATCCGATGGGGGCGCTGCGACATCAAGACGGTCATGCTGCTGCCGGCGTGCCTCGCCAAGGCCGAGGCCAGACGCCACGGCGCGCGCGAGGCCTGGCTCGTCGACGGCGACGGTCTGGTCACCGAGGGCGCATCGAGCAACGCCTGGATCGTCACGCCGGCGGGCGAGATCGTGACGCGGCCGCGCGGTCCCGAGATCCTCGCCGGGGTGACGCGCCAGACCGTGCTCGATACCGCCGCGGCGCTGGGGCTCGCGGTCGTGGAACGGCCGTTCACGGTCGCCGAAGCCCTGGCGGCGCGGGAAACGTTCATCACCTCGGCGTCGAACACGGTGATGCCGGTGGTCGAGATCGACGGAGCTGCAATCGGAGATGGCAGGCCGGGCCCGGTTGCGCTACGCCTACGGGAGGCCTTCGGCCGCTATGCCGACCATGCGTCGAAATGAATAGGGTTGTGCACGTCTCTTTCGTGGCAGACATGTCGAATTGCGACTTCTGTTTTCCGAGCGTGCCTTTAAAGTGATGTTGCACTGCGCCATGGCGCCGGGCTGGCCGCGGACGAGACGGCGAGCCATACCCGGCCAAGGACAAGACCCGACAAACGGCTTCCAGACGGAACGAAAAAATGGCTGCTGAACGCGCGCAAAGCCTGCAGGACACGTTTCTCAATCATGTCCGGAAAAACAAGACCCCGCTCACGATCTTCCTCATCAACGGCGTCAAACTTCAAGGCATTGTCACCTGGTTCGACAATTTCTGCGTGTTGTTGAGGCGCGACGGGCATTCCCAACTCGTCTATAAACATGCGATCTCGACCATCATGCCAGGCACGCCGGTCCATCTGATGGATAATGACCCGGCCGACGGCGCAGCAGGATAACGATCGCCATCGAAGACATCGACGACAGCCCTCCGGACGGCGTTCCGGAGGCGCAACTCGACAACGCCGGGGATCGGCGGCGCAACAAGCGTGCCGAGCGTCGCGGCCACGAGACGCGCGCCGCCCGCGAGCGCGCCGTCGTGCTCGTGCCGGTGTTCAAGCGCGGCCCCGAGCGGGGCGTCGCCGGACGGCTGCAGGATCCCGCGGCACGCGGTGCGGTGCACTCGCCCGACGACCGGCTGGCGGAAGCCGTCGGCCTCGCGGAGGCCATCGATCTCGACGTCGCCGCGCGTCTGGTGGTGCCGATAGGTTCGCCGCGGCCGGCGACACTGATCGGCGCCGGCAAGGTCGAGGCGCTCGGAGCGCTGATCACGACCGAGAGGGCGGGCCTCGCCATCGTCGATCACGCGATCACCCCCGGACAGCAGCGCAATCTCGAGAAGGCCTGGAAGTGCAAGGTGCTCGATCGCACCGGGCTGATCCTCGAGATCTTCGGCGCCCGCGCCAAGACGCGGGAGGGCGTGCTGCAGGTCGAGCTCGCGCACCTGACCTACCAGAAGGGCCGCCTGGTCAGGGCCTGGACCCATCTCGAACGCCAGCGCGGCGGCGCGGGCTTCCTCGGCGGACCCGGCGAGGCGCAGATCGAGCTCGACCGGCGGATGCTGCAGGACCGGATCGACGCGATCAGGAAGGAACTCGCCGACGTGGTCCGCACGCGCGAGTTGCACCGTGCCGGCCGCCGCAAGGTGCCGTACCCGATCGTCGCCATCGTCGGCTACACCAACGCCGGCAAGTCGACGCTGTTCAACCGGGTGACGGGCGCCGCCGTCCTGGCCAAGGACCAGGTGTTCGCCACCCTCGACCCGACCATGCGCGAATTGAAGCTCGACAGCGGACGGCGGATCATCCTGTCGGATACGGTCGGCTTCATCTCCGATCTGCCGACGATGCTGGTCGCCGCCTTCCGCGCCACGC
>JAKAML010000001.1 GCA_021812845.1 Pseudomonadota bacterium | reverse complement strand
GTGCTGACGGCGATGGGGCTCGATCTCGTGACCGCGCTCTCGGGCGCGGCGACCGCGCTCGGCAACGTCGGCCCCGGCCTCGGCGAGGCGATCGGGCCGTCGGGCACGTTCGCACCGCTGCCGGCGGCGGCGAAGTGGGTGCTCGCATTCGCCATGATGCTCGGCCGGCTCGAGCTGTTCACGGTGCTGGTGCTGCTGCGGCCGGAGTTCTGGCGGAGCTGACCGGCCGCGCGCGCCGGTCGGCGGCTCGCCGGTCGAGGGCCGTTCATTCGGACGGCGGCCGCCAGCCGTAGAGCCAGTCGTAGCCGGCGAGGATGCGGCGGCCGCCGAGCGCGGCCATGGCGGCATTGCGCGCCACGGCCAGGGCGCCGGACAGGTGGTAGATCTCGCCGTTGCGGCGCGACGCCGCGAGCACGCGGCCGACGCGCGGCAGGCGCGCGCGCGCGTAGCGGGCGAATGCCGCGGCAAGTTCCTCGGGCGTCGCCGCCACCTCGTGCGCGAGCACGATCGCGTCCTCGAGCGCCATCACGCCGCCCTGGGCGAGGAACGGCAGCGGCGGATGCGCCGCGTCTCCGACGAGGGCGAGCGTGCCCTGCGCCATCCGGCGCGGCGCCGGCAGCGCGTGGAGCGACCATTTCCGCCAGGTCTCCCCGGCGGCGAGCAGGGACCGGAGCGCGGGGTGGAAGGCGCGGGTGCGATCGAGCACCCAGGAGGCGGCGACCTCGCGGCTCCAGTCGCGGCTCGGCTCGGGCTCGGCGACGATGACGACGACCGCGATCTCGCCGCCGCCGCGCACGGGGTAGTGGACGACGTGCGCGCCGGGCGCGAGCCACGCGAAGGTGGCGTTGGCGGCGACGAACTCGGGCGCGCGGGCGCTCGGGATCACGGTCCGTGCCGCGCACTTCCCTTGGAACACGGGCGGCGCGGGATCGAAGTGGCGGGTTCTCAAGCCCGACCACAGGCCGTCCGCGGCGACGAGCGCCGGCGCGTCGAGGCGACCGCCGTCTGCGGTCGCGAGCGAGACGCGGCCGGGCTCGAAATCGGCGCGGTGAGCGGCGACCCCCATACCGATGCGGATGCCGGGCGTCCGCCGCGCCGTCGCGAGCAGCGCGCCGTGCAGGTCGCCGCGATGGGCGACCCAGTAAGGTGCACCGTGGCGCGCGGTGATGGCGGGTCCGAGCGGCAGCTCCGCCAGCAGGCGGGCCGAGGCGCCGTCGAGGACGCGAATGGCGTCGGGTGCGCCGGCCAGGGGTCGCAGGCGCTCGGCGACGCCGAGCATCTCGAGCAGGCGCAGGCCGTTGGGGCCGATCTGGATTCCCGCGCCTTCGTCGGCGAAGGCCGCGCGCTGCTCGACGACGTGGCTCGGGAAGCCGCGCCGGGCGAGGGCGAGGGCCGTGGCGAGACCGGCGATGCCGCCGCCGGCGATCAGGATTGCGGCCCGTTCGGCCCCGCCGTCAGGCGGCATCGCGCACGACGGCGCCCTCGGGGTCGCTGTCGGTCGCGGCGAGGCGCGGGTCATGGAGATAGAGCGTCGAGCAGTACGGACACAGCACCTGGGCGTCCTGACCCATGTCGAGGAACACATGCGGATGGTCGTAGGGCGGACGCGCGCCCATGCACTTGAATTCCTTGACGCCGACAAAGATCTTCTCGGCGCCCGCGTCGTTGGCGAGATGGGGCACCACGTGACCGGCCATCGGAAAGTCCTTTCGCTCGCTGCCGTAACGCGCCGCACCATAGCGGCAGCGGCATGAAAATGGTAGGGGACGATCGGCCGAGGCCTGGCCGCGGCGAGGGGCGAAGGAGAGGACGAGGAGTGCCGCACTTTCAATCGGACGGGGTCGAGATCGCCTACATCGACGAGGCTCCGGACGCGGGCGCGGGCGCGGCGGCGGGCGAAGTCGTGCTGCTGATCCACGGCTTCGCGTCGAGCCTCCGCGTCAACTGGGTCGAGACCGGCTGGGTGCGAACGCTGACCGGGGCCGGATACCGCGTCGTCGCCCTCGACAACCGGGGCCACGGCGGCAGCGCCAAGCTCTACGCCCCGGAGCAGTACGGCGGGCCGGTGATGGCCGAGGACGCGCGGCGGCTGCTCGATCACCTCGGTGTCGAGGCCGCCCACGTCATGGGCTACTCGATGGGCGCGCGCATCGCCGCCTTTCTCGCGCTGGCTCATCCCCGGCGCGTCCGCTCGCTCGTGTTCGGCGGTCTCGGCTTCAACATGGTTCGCGGCATGGCGGGGACGGGGCCGATCGCCCACGCACTCGAGGCGGACAGCATCGAGCAGGTGGTCAATCCGACGGCACGCACGTTCCGCGCCTTCGCCGAGCAGACGGGCAGCGATCTGAGGGCACTCGCCGCCTGCATCCGCTCGTCGCGCGATCCGATCCGCGCCGAGGCGCTGGCGACGCTGCGAACCCCGCTGCTGGTCGTGGTCGGCGAGCTCGACGTGATCGGCGGGTCGGCCGAGGCGCTGGCGGCGATCGTGCCCGGCGCGGAAGGGTTCGTGATCGCGGGGCGGGATCACATGAAGGCCGTCGGCGACCGCAGCTACAAGGCGCGCGTGCTCGCGTTTCTCGATCGCGTGCGGGGCGGGGCGGGCGGGTGAGCGCCGGAGCCGGAGGCGGCGGGGCCCGCGTCGGCCCCGCGGAGGGAGTCGGCCCCGCGGAGGGAAGTGTCCCGAGGCCTGATCGCGATCCCGAAATACGCCAGGGCCCCGGCAAGCTCACGCTGCGATCTGCAAAGACAATGTGGGGTTGTCGGCAGATGCGGCGTGGCGAACCACCAGGGCCCGGTCGTTACGCAAGACCAAGTGCACGCGCGGCCGAAGTTACGCTCGACCAGATGCTGCGCGCGGACATGCTACGCACGGCTACAGCGGGACGCGTCGGAACTCCGGGGGGATGAGCCACCGACGTCGAGGCGCGCAGACACGGACACAACGCTTGACATTTCGGCGCGCTTCGATCGACCGGGCCTACGCGGGACTTACGCATTACTTGGCCCGATCACTGAATTGAGGCTAACACGGGTGCGGCGACGAGTCCGCAATTCGTCCGGTGTCCGAGCAATGGATCTGTGGAAAACCCGGCGGACGGCGCCGGACGGCTCTGCCGTGTGGCGAATCATCCGCCATCGGCCGGACGCGGCGGAGACGCAAATCAGCCCGAATGCCGGATTAGGGAGAGGGTGTGGCGATGGGGGTCGTTCACGGCTCGTTAGGGTTGATGGCGTTAATCTTCCTCCATGCGTCTGTCCCGCGTCCGCATCCTCCTTCCGATCGCCGTTCTGCTCATCCTCTGGGGCTGCAGCACGGCGCCCGAGTTCGTGGCGCGCCACGAGCCGTGGCGGATGGACGAGGAGAACGCCTGTCTCGCCTCGGGCGCGGTGCGTGAATCCCATTACCTTCGCGGCCGGTCCGCGCTCGGCGGTCCCGGAGTCTGCGGCACCGCGCGGCCGTTCGAGATGTCGGCGGCGGGCCGGGGCCGGATCTCCATGAAGCCGGCGGCGCTGTTGCGCTGCCCGATGATCCCGCAGGTCGAGCGCTGGGTGGAGACGGTGATCGAGCCGGCGGCCCGGATGTACCTCGGGGCGTCGCTCGTCGAGCTCAAGGTGGCCGCCTCCTACGCCTGCCGGCCGATCAACCACCAGTCTGGCGCGCGGCTCTCCGAGCACGGCCACGCCAATGCGCTCGACGTCTCGGCGTTCCATCTGGCGGACGGTCGCGTGGTGACGGTCAAGGCCGGCTGGCACGGCGACGCCGGCGAGCGCGCCTTCCTGCGCGCGGTGCATCGCGGCGCCTGCGACGGGTTCACGACGGTGCTCGGTCCCGAGGCCGACCGCTTCCACCACGACCACTTCCACGTCGATCTCGCCCGCCACGGCCGTGACGGCCTGATGCGCATCTGCAAATAGGCCGGTGGCGGGGTTTCGCGACCGCTACGGCGCGCGGCGCTGGCGCGCGGCGGGCGTTACGGCTACCGCTGGCGCGGGCGGCGGCGAATGGGGGCGGCGTGCGGATGGGCTTGCGACGAACGGCGACGGCGGCGGCGATCACGGTGCTGATGGCGTCCGCGGTCCCTGCATCCTCGGAGGAAACCGTGCGGCTCGGGATCACCGGGCCGTCGGAGGCGCCGTCCGCTGCCGACGTTCTCGGCGAGCTCCTGGCGGGCTTCGCCCCGCCGCCACGGCTCGCGGTCGAGACGGTCGCCGGGCCCGAGGCGGTGCGCGGTCTCAAGCCGGCGCTGCGCAGAGGGGACGTCGACGCCGCGGAGCTGCCGCTCGGCGCGCTCGCGCGCGAGAGCGCACTCTTTGCGGCCGACCAGATTCCGCGCCTCGCCGCGACCGCCGGCGCGCGCCGCGACCTGCACGATCGGCTCGACCGGATCCTGTCGCGGCGATTGACCGAGGACGGACTGGTGCTCGTGGCGCTGCTGCCGGGCGCGCCGCTCGGCATCCTTTCGCGGCGGCGGTTCGAGGCGCCGGCGGATCTTCGTGGGGCGCGGGTCTGGGCGCCGACCGCCGCCACGCGCCGTATCGCCGAGCTGCTCGGCGAGGCCGCCGGCGGCGACGTGCGGCCGGTCGTGGCGCCCGCCGAGGCCGACGTGCTGCTGGTCTCGGCGGGGGCGGCGTTGCGCGTACCGGCGTTCGCGACGACGGACGGGCCGCGCCGCGCCGAGGGCTGGACGTTCCAGTCGGTCCCGGACTGGCAGCCGATGCGCGCGATCGTCGTCACGGAGCGGATGCTGGGCCGCCTCGGCGGTGGGTCCGGGGCGCGGATCGATAACTGGCGGAGTACGAGGAGCGAGCGTTGGCGGGCGGCGGCGTCCGAGCGTGCCGGCCGGTCGGAGCGTGAACTCGAAGAGGCGGGCGCGGCGCTCGCGACGGCAAGTCCGGCGATGGTCGAGGCGTTCACGGAGATCGGGCGGCGGATGAGCGCCGAATGGCTGCCCGGCGCCGGCGCGGACGGAGCGTCGCTGCTCGGGGGGCGCGGCGAAGAATAGCCGGCGGCACGGAAGTCACGGCTGGCGATCCACCGTTCGTGCGCAACGCTTCGCGATCCAGCCGTCGCGGGACGTCGGGAGCGGAGCCGGAGGGCGCGGAGCCGGAGGGTGTGGAGCCGGAGGGTGTGGAGAACGAGCCGACCTTGGCGCACGTCGCTCGGAGCGGGGCGCCAAGGCGGATGGCGGGGCCGATCGGGTCAGCGCGCGGTGCCGGCGACGGCGGCAGAGGCAGAGGTCGTGCCGTCGGCGGTGAGGCGGGTGGGCGCGGTCCCGGTCCAGACGCTGACGCAGGCCGAGAGCGCAATGCCAATCAACATACACTTCATGGCTGTCTCCACACGTGAGATGAACGCCGTGTCTTGACCAAGGCCGTCGCCGGACACCAAAACCCCCGCGATGCTGGACTACGACCTTCGTCTAAGTGTGCGCGCGGGAGGGAGCGGAGTCAATCGCGTTCGGGCCAAGACCGGCTCAGCGGCTCGCACGGATGTGGATAATGCGTGTGCGGTGCAATAGCCGCGGTGCGGCGCGGTCGAACGGGTGCGGGCCGGGTCCGATGCGTGCGGCGCGGCCTTCTTTCGCGCCGGGAATGCCGTTAAGGTCAACTCATGCACTGGAAGATGATCACCGAGGCCATGGGCCTCGCCGAGGGCGGGGCGGTCCGCAGCGCTTTCGGCGCGGTCTGGAGCGGGCTCGGCCTCGACCGCTTCACCGAGCGCACGCCGGTGCGCCAGCGCGTCGCCTTCACCATCGCATTCGTCGCGCTCGCCGCCAAGCTGTCGAAGGCCGACGGCATTTCGGTCGAGGTCGAGAGCGCGGCCTTCGACCGCGTCTACCACGTCCCTGACGAGGAGCGGGCCAACGTCCACCGCCTGTTCGAGCTGGCGCGGCAGGACGTGGCCGGTTTCGAGGCCTACGCCGGTCGCATCGGCGGCTATCTCGACGAGGACCCGGCGCTCGCGCACGACGTGTTCGAGTGCCTGTTCCACGTCGCCCTCGCCGACGGCGTGCTGCACCAGGCGGAGGAGAGGTTCCTGCGCACGGTGGCGGCCGAGTTCGGCCTCGACGACGAGGATTTCGAGGCGCTGCGCGGCTATTACGTCCACGATCCCGAAAGCCCCTACCGCGTGCTCGGGGTGCGGCCGGACGCGACCGATGCCGAGCTCAAGGCGCGCCACCGCAGCCTGGTGCTCGAAAGCCACCCCGACAAGCTGCGCGCGCGCGGCGTGCCCGACGAGTTCCTGAGCCTCGCCGACCGCAAGCTCGCGGCGATCAACGCCGCCTACGACGAGATCCTCGAGGCGCGCGGCCGCAAGCCTGCGCCGACCCGCAGCCTCGACGGCTCGACGGGCGGCAAGGAGCCGGCGCTCGGATGACGGCCGCGGCGGCGCTCATCGACCGGCCCGACAGCCCGCTGGTCGACGGGCTCCATCCGTCGCCGAACGTCGAGCCGCGCCGCGACGGCCGGCGGCCCGACCTGATCCTCCTGCACTACACGGGCATGAGCTCGGCCGAGAAGGCGATCGACTGGCTGTCGCGGCCGGAGAGCAAGGTCTCGGCCCACTACGTCGTCGATCTCGACGGCCGCATCACGCAGCTCGTCGCGGAGGCGCAGCGGGCCTGGCACGCGGGAGTCTCGGAGTGGGCGGGCGACCGCGACATCAACTCGCGCTCGATCGGGATCGAGATCCAGAACCCGGGCCACGAGGACGGCTACCACGACTTCACCGAGGCGCAGATGCGGGCGGTGACGGTGCTCTGCCGCGACATCCTCGGGCGGCACGCCGTGCCGAGGGAGCGCGTGCTCGCCCATTCCGACGTCGCGCCCCACCGCAAGATCGATCCCGGCGAGAAGTTCGACTGGGCGCGGCTCGCCCGCGACGGCGTCGGCCACTGGGTGGAGCCGGCCATGGTCGACGGCCGCGACGGCGGGCTCGGGACGGGCAGCGTCGACGCGCGCGTCGCGCTGATGCAGGGGCTGCTCCGCGACTACGGCTACGGCGTGCCGGACCACGGCGTGCTCGATCGTCAGACGGCGAAGGTGGTGAAGGCGTTCCAGCGCCATTTCCGCACCGGCCGCGTCGACGGCCTCATCGACGCCTCGACGCTCGTCACCCTCGAGAAGCTGATCGCGACGCTGCCGCGGGCGGGGGTGGCTTGACGCCGGCCGCGTCGGGCTTCATGTGAGGCGGGTCAGCCGGCCGGACGGCCGCTGCCGGATGTCTCGCTTTCTGGCGACAAGCTCCGGTGGAGGAAAGTCCGGGCTCCATGGAGACACGGTGGCGGCTAACGGCCGCCGGGGGCGACCCCAGGGACAGTGCAACAGAAAGCAGACCGCCGCGCCGGGGCGACCCGTCCGCGGTAAGGGTGAAAGGGTGCGGTAAGAGCGCACCGCGCGGCCGGCAACGGTCGCGGCACGGCAAACCCCACCGGGAGCAAGACCAAATAGGGGCGGCCGGAAGCGTGCGGCGACGCGCGGCTTCGAGCCCGTCTTCAGGCCCGCCGCCCGGGTTGGTTGCTCGAGGCGCGGAGCGATCCGCGCCCCAGATGAATGGCCGTCGCGGGAGGCAACTCCCAGACAGAACCCGGCTTACAGGCCGGCTGACGTCGACCCTTGCCCTCGGCGACTCCCCTGCGGGGAGCCGGCCGCCGAGGGCGGATCGGGCTCCGCTCCCCCTGCGGGGAGCCGGCCGGGTTTGTCGCGGCCCTCGGCGACTTCACTGCGGGGAGCCGGCCGTGCTTCTCGCTGCGCGTTCCGTGCGCGTTCCGACACGCGTTTCGCTGCGCGTGCCGACACGCGTTCCGCGCGCCGGCCGGCACGCGCGTATGGTCCTACATGACGCGGCCGAACAGCAGCGGCTGGCGGGTCGGGATCGGCGTCCGCGGTGCCGTCGGCGCGGCGAGCGTGTGCAGGTGGATGTCCTTGCCGCCGTGCCGGTCGAGGATCGCGAGCGCACGCTGCTCGAGGCGGGCATCGTGCGTCCTCACCCACAGCAAGAGACCGCCGTGGTGGAGATGCTGCTCGAGCGTCGCCGCGTGGCGGTTGCCGACCAGGTGCGCGAGCCACGCACCGACCGCCGCGCCGCCGCCGCCCGCCAGCGCCGCGGCGCCGATGGCGCCGAGCAGCGTTCCGCCCGATCCGATCACGGCAACGCTGCCGACGATGGCCGGGACGTAGGCCGCAAGCCCGATCACCGCGCCCTGTGCGTCGCCGACGCTCTCGCGCGGCACGTAGGCCATCCGCGGCACGTCGGGGTCGTCCTCGAACTCGGTGGTGCTCTCGTAGCGGTGGCCGAGCTTGGCTATGATCGCGGCCTCGCTCGCCAAGACGCTCAGCTCGGCGTGGTCGAAGCCGGCGGACAACAGCTCGTCGATCGCCGCCTGGAACCGCCCGACGTCGTGGAACACGGCCACGGCCTCGGTCTGTGTCGTGTTGTAGCCGGCGTTGGGGTCTCGGTCGTCCATCGCACTCTCCTTGATCGCGGGCCGCGTGATGTCGTGGCCGGGAGGGCGGCGGCGTAGTCCGGAGTGCGCGAGACGAGGGGGAGCGACCGCGCGATGTCCGGGCCGCCGATGGGGAAGGATAGCATGTCTCCGGCCGGACCCAAATCATCGAATGGCAGAGAGCTTCTCAGGGAGCTGCCGCCATCCGAACGACCTCGTGTTCCGGCGCAAGCATTCGCCTCCTGTTCGTTGCGAGGTCGAGAGCAAATGCTTGCGCCAAAGGAACACGAGCAAGCTTGTGTTTCCAATACCGTTTCAGGCGCAGTCATTTGGCTGTCATGCCAGCCGCGCGTGGGAACCAAAGGGCTGCGCCACAGCACTCGATCATTGCCCGGGGTCGAAGCGGTCGAGCAGGGCGCGCACGGCCTCGGGTGCCGCGCGCCGGCGCGGGGTTGCGAGGCGGTTCGCGACGATCGATCGCCGCTCGGCGGTGAGCGCCGACTGGCTCAAGCTCGCGATGCGTCCCTCGATCTCGACGAGCGCGCCGGTTCGTGCCTCGGAGGGCAGCGGCTCGATGGTGTCGGCGAGGCTGGCGCGTTTCCGTCGGTCGGTCGCATTCATGACATCAGAATATCGTGCCGCGATACTTTCGGCGTGCGGCGAGACGGTCGAACGCTACCCGGGAACCTTCGGCGCGGTGACGCTGATCCCGAGCTTCGAGACCTCGTTGAGCGCGAGGATGACGGCGGCGAGCCCGATCGACATCCAGAGGCGCTTGGCGAGCCTCTCCGGGTCCGAGATGAGAGTGATCGCCAGGGGGACGAAAAATACCGGGAGTGAAAGCACGGCAAATTCTCCAACCGAGTCACCAGGATTCGGACGCGCCCCTATTACCGGAGCGAAGAATAGCGCGACGCTGGCCATATACGCCGTGGAAATTGAAAGCGATGTGCCTGGTGGTGTGCGGCGGTGACTCCCAACGATCGCGATAGCAGCGAGAGTAAACGCCGCCGTAAAGAAGACGACGCTTGAGATTGCAATGAGGGACAGGAGCCATGGGAAGTGCCACGAGGATCCAGCGTTGAAGTCCTGTGACTTGTAGCGGCGTGGCGCGGAGTGGGGATGGGTGGCCGTCGTGCTGCCGATCGCTGCTGCGAGCATGTATGCAGAGAACGACAGGGCCAGGGCGACAGCTTCGCCGATCTCGAGCTTTAACAGTCTCGCGAGCGGCGCCCAGACTCCCTGCATGACTTCAGTCCAATTCGTCACCAGCCAACTTGCCCAGCCGGCCAATTCGATCACGCCTTTCAATCCCGTGAAAAGCGTGATCCCGGCGCCGACGACGCCGAACCAGGTCAGGAATTGATGGCGAAACGTGGCCCACGTCATGTGGAGCAGAGACGGTTTCACCTCCGGCTTCGCGAGTTGCGCGACGACGGCGGCGCGGATCAGCTCCTCGTTGGTGGCGATCTCGGTGTGCAGCACGTCGAACGGAGGCGGGATCGTCTTGTAGTCGATGTCCGACGTGCGGACCGGGATCAGCTTGCCGTCGGCCTTGGCGCGGCCTGCCTCCGAGCGCACCCAATCTGATGCCACCGAGGTCTTAGTCCAGATGACGATGACCGCCCGCGCCTTCGCCAGCTCCTTCACGATCTCGTCGCGGAACTCGTCGCCGGCCTTGAGGCTCTTGTCCCACCAGACCGTATAGCCCTGCGCCTCGAGACAGGCTGCGAGCCGGGCGCAGAGCGCGCGATCCGACTTCGAATAGCTCACGAAAATATCTGCCATCGCGCCCGCCCCGCCCGGCAAAGCCTCGTCCGCAATGCGGCACAGCATGGCGCAACGCCCGCTGCCGGTCGAGGGCGGACGACCGGAACATGCCTGGGTTCCCCTCGGCACCCCCCGTTTTGAATCCGATCCGCCCGGTGGAAAACGTTAACGATCCATTGACGCCCATAAAAATCCATGCGATCCCATGAATGCCCGTCCGCACCGGGCACGGGATCGTGGCGTGGCGCCGGTCCGGAGAGAGGGCCCGGACCCGAGCGACCGCCACGACCTCCCGGTCATCCTCCTCCCTGCCTGCTTGGTCCCGGGGGGTGGCTGAGCCGCGGACGGGGTGAGTTTCGAGTGGCGCGTCCGGCCGCGTCGCCGGCGGGCGGTTCCAGTTGTGTCGAGGACGCGCGGCATCCGCGCGACGGGGGCGAACAAGCGAAGGGATGGACCGCTTTGTCTCGACATTCACCAACAAGATCGACGCCAAGGGCCGCGTCTCCGTTCCCGCGCCCTTCCGCGCCATTCTCGAGCGGGACGCCTATGCTGCTGGGGAAAGCCGCGGCGTCTACTGCTACCCCTCGCTCGACGCTCCTGCGCTCGATGCAGGCGGCGAGAGACTTGCGCAGAAGATCGATGGCCTCGTTGCTCGCCTCCCGGACTACTCCGACGAGCGCGACGAGTTGTCCGTCGCGCTCTACGGCGACGTCCAGGTGCTGTCGATCGATGGCGACGGCCGCATCGTCGTTCCTGAAAGCCTTCGCGCGCACGCCGGTCTTTCGGGCAGCGTCACGTTTGTCGGCCTTGGCGACAAGTTCCAGATGTGGGAGCCCGGCCGCTTCGAGGCCCGCCGCAAACTAGCCCGCGAGAAGGTCCACGAGCACAAGCGGCTGCTCGGTGGGGGCGCATAGCGCTCGAGCGACCGATGGCCGACCTCGCACACCCTCTGCAATTCACTCCCGAAGAGAGGGAGCTGATTGCCGAACAGGCGCTGCTGCTCATCGAGTGGATGTCCGACTGGAGGCCGTGCGGCTCGGTTCCAGATTCAAGCTGGTGCCAGAGGTTGACCTGGTGATCGCTTTCGGGCCGTAGAACAGTGCGGGTCGACAAACGCGCCTTGCGCATCGGCTGCGACGTGACGATCTTCCCGCCCGCGTCGAAGCCCCTCATCCGCCCCTGCGGGGCACCTTCTCCCGTTCCGGGAGAAGGATCGAGGACCGGGGCGGCGTCAATGCTCCTTGGGCTTATTGACGTCGTAGGCGGCGAGCTTGTCGGGCGTCGCCTCCTTCTGGTGCTTCGCCTGCCAGTCCTTGTAGGGCATTCCGTAGACGATCTCGCGCGCGCCGTCCTTGTCGAGCGGTATGCCCTTCGACTTGGCGGCGTCCATGTACCAGTTGGCGAGGCAATTGCGGCAGAAGCCGGCGAGGTTCATGAGGTCGATGTTCTGAACGTCGGTGCGCGTGCGCAGGTGGTCGACGAGGCGGCGATAGGCGGCGGCCTCGAGCTCGATGCGGGTCTGGTCGTCGATTCTGGTCATGCGGGGTCTCCGGGTGGGCTCTGTGGTGTTGCGGCCGGCGTCAGCGGGCGTCGGTGTGGGATCCGTGATGCTCGATCCTGCGCAGCAGGGGACCGATGCGGTCGCAGGCCATGAGCCGGCACATGATGGTGGCGAGACGCTCGGCCCACGCGATCTGTCCATCCTCGGCGGCGACGAGATCCTGGCGGATCTCGACGATCGCGTGCGCGAGGCCGCGCATCGTGCCGTGGCGCCACATGCTGTCGCCGGCGAGGCGGCCGGAATAGGGCTCGTTGTCGCCGACCACGAGTGCCGGGTCCGCGCGCAGGCCGTCGAGCAGGGCGTGCGCCAGGCGAGGATCCTTGTCCCACAGGATCGAGGCGTGCCAGGGCCGGGCATCGCCCTTCCAGCTCGGCGTGAAGGTGTGGACCGAGAGGATGGCCGGAGGGTGGCCGGTGTCGAGGCAGCGGTCGATCATGCGGCCGGCGGCGGCGTGGTAGGGATCGTAGAAGCGGGCGACCCGCGCCCTGCGCTCGTCGTCCCCGAGGTGGCGGTTGCCCGGCACGACGGCGCCGTCCGACAGCCGCATGATGAGCGTCGGGTCGTCGGGGCCGCGGTTGAGATCGATCAGCAGCCGCGAATAGTGGGACAGGATGGCGGGCACTCCGGTCGCGGCGGCGATGCGGCGGACGACGCCGGCCGCGCCGATGTCGTAGGCGATGTGCCGCTCGAGCTCGGCCGCCGGCATTCCGAGCGTTCCGTACTCGCGGGGGAAGGCGTTTGAGGCATGATCGCAGAACAGCACGAAGCCGAGGTCGGCGCGGCCGCCGAGCACGGTGAAGGCCTCATCGCGGGCGTCGGCGACGGCGAAGTCGATCGCCGAAGGGCTCGTCCGGGCGGGTTCCGCCCCGTCTGCATCTCGCATCGCCGCAATATAGGGGGTGAGAGCGGTGTCGGCCAGATCGTGGCGGCCTCGGCTGAGGTCGGGCGGGAGCGGCCGGGCGGGGGGTGAGGATCCGAGGGCGCGATCGGTGCCGTGCGGCGCGTCAGCGTGCTTGACGGGTGCGTCCCGATCCCCCAAACCAACGACCGAGACGCACGAGAAAATCCTGTGGATCGACGGGGAGGGGATGGTGCCAGTCGGGAGCAGCGGCGGAAGCGGCGTCGGGAGCGGCGGCAGCGCGGAAGCGCTGCTCGTGGAGATCTACCAGGCGGCGGTGGCGACGGCGCATCCCGCGATCTGCGTCCCGCCGCACCTGCCCGACGTTCCGGACGGCGGCCGCATCCTGATCGTCGGCGCCGGCAAGGCGGCGGCGGCGATGGTGGTCGCGGCGGAGCGTCATTACGCCGGGCGGGGCCTGGGCGACAGGGTGACGGGGTTCGTCACCACGCGGCACGGGTTCAAGCTGCCGACGACGACGATCGAGATCATCGAGGCCGGGCATCCGTCGCCGGACAGGGCGAGCGTCGCCGGCGCCGCGCGGACGCTCGAGGCGGTCGCCAAGGCGGGACCGAACGATCTCGTGCTGTGCCTGCTGTCGGGCGGCGCCTCGGCGCTGTGGTCGGCGCCCGTGGCGGGCGTTTCGTTCGAGGCCAAGCAGGCGCTGACGAAGCAGTTGCTGCGCTCGGGCGCGCGGATCTCGGAGATGAACTGCGTGCGCCGCCACCTGTCGAGGATCAAGGGCGGCAAGCTCGCGGCGGCGGCAAACCCGGCGCGTCTCGTCACGCTCGCCATTTCCGACGTGCCGAAGGACGACCCGGCCTCGATCGGCTCGGGGCCGACGGTCGCCGATCCGACGACGCTCGCGGAGGCGCGCAACGTCATCCTGCGCTACGGCATCGCGGCGGCGCCCGAGATCGTGGCGGCGCTGTCCGACCCCACGAACGAGACGCTGAAGCCCGGCGATCCCAAGCTCGCGCGTGCGAGCTACCGCTTCGTCGCCACGCCGCGCGCATCTCTCGACGCCGCGGCGGCGGTGGCGCGGAAGGCGGGCTACCGGACCGACGTGCTCGGCGACAGCCTCGAGGGCGAGGCGCGCGAGGTCGGCCGCTTCCACGGCGCGATGGCGCTCGATGCGAAACGCCGCGGCGAGCGGATCGCGCTGCTGTCGGGGGGCGAGCTGACCGTCACCGTGACCGGCAACGGTGCCGGCGGCCCCAACCAGGAGTACGCGCTCGGTCTCGCCATCGCGCTCGACGGGGCGCCGGGCATCTCGGCCCTGGCCGCCGACACGGACGGCATCGACGGCGGCGGCGGCAACGCCGACGATCCGGCGGGCGCGGTGGTCGATCCCGGCACGCTCGGGCGCGCCCGGGAGCGCAATCTCAATGCCGCCGCTTTCCTGGAAAAGAACGACTCGACCGGCTTCTTCGCCGGCGCCGGCGGTCTCGTCCAATGCGGTCCCACCCAAACCAATGTCAACGACCTCCGCGTCATCCTCGTCGATCCATGAGCGACGCGTGATGGCACTCCGTCGTCGTGCCGGGGCAGGCCGGGCGCGGTCCGCGGCAGCGACCGCGATTGTGCTCGCGGCGGCGGTGCTGCCGTCGCCCGCTCACGCCGATCTCAAGCTCTGCAACTCGACGTCGAGCCGCGTCGGGGTGTCGATCGGCTACCAGGACGCGACCGGCTGGGCCACGGAAGGGTGGTGGAACATCGCCTCGCAGACCTGCGAGACGCTGCTCAAGGGCGCGGTGCCGAGCCGATTCATCTACGTGCACGCCATCGACTACGACCGCGGCGGCGAATGGGTCGGCACGAACTTCATGTGCACGCTCGACAAGTCGTTCGTCGTGAGGGGTGTTCAGGAGTGCCAGAAACGTGGTTATAAGCGTTCGGGGTTTTTCGAGGTGGACACGGGCGAATCCAAGGACTGGACGATCCGCCTGACCGATCCCGACGACGGGGGGAAGAAGAGCAGATGAGACGCAATCGCAGGGTCAAGCTGGTCGCCACACTTGGCCCGGCGTCGTCGTCGCCGGAAATGCTCGAGCGGCTGTTCCTGGCCGGCGTCGACGTGTTCCGCATCAACATGAGCCATTCCTCGCACGATCTGGCCCGCGAGCTGCTCTACGCCGTGCGTCGGGTGTCGAAGAACAACCGCTATCCGATCGGCGTGCTGTTCGATCTGCAGGGTCCCAAGTTCCGTCTCGGCACGTTCGAGGGCGAGCGGGTGGCACTGAAGCGCGGCGACGTGTTCCGGTTCGACCAGACCGAGAGCAATGGCTCGGCGCAGCGCGTGTTCCTGCCGCATCCGCAGATCTTCGCCGCGGTCGAGCCCGGTCACGCGCTGCTGCTCGACGACGGCAAGGTCCGGATGCGGGTCGAGGAGAACAAGGCGGGGCGGATCTCGGCGACGGTGTTGAACGACGGCACGCTGGCGAGCCGCAAGGGCATCAGCCTGCCCGACACGCTGCTGCCGATCGGCCCCCTGACCGAGAAGGACGAGGCGGACCTCGCGTGCGCGCTCGATCTTTCGGCCGACTGGATCGCGCTGTCGTTCGTGCAGCGGGGCGAGGACGTCGCCGACGTCGTCAAGCGCGTCGAGGGCCGGGCCGCGATCATGGTCAAGATCGAGAAGCCGTCGGCGATCGACGACCTCGATGCGATCATCGCGGCGGGCGACGGGTTCATGGTGGCGCGCGGCGACCTCGGCGTCGAACTGCCGATCGAGAAGGTGCCGGGGTTGCAGAAGAAGATCACGAGGAAGTCGCGCGCCGCCGGCAAGCCGGTGGTGGTGGCGACGCAGATGCTCGAGAGCATGATCTCCTCGCCGGTGCCGACCCGCGCCGAGGTTTCGGACGTGGCCACCGCGGTTTTCGACGGGGCGGACGCGGTGATGCTGTCGGCGGAGAGCGCGGTCGGGCAGTACCCGGTCGAGGCGATCCAGATGATGGACCGCATCGCCATCCAGGTCGAAGGCGACAAGGGCTACAGCGCGCTCGTGCACGCGACCCGCGTCGAGAAGCAGCCGACCGCCGCCGACGCCATCGCGGCGGCCGCGCACGCCATCGCCGACACGGTGAAGCTCGCCGCGATCGTCTGCTACACGGCGACCGGGTCGACGGCGCTCAGGGTCGCGCGCGAGCGTCCGGGGCTGCCGGTGATCGGGCTGACGCCGGTGCCGGCGACCGCGCACCGGCTGTCGGTCGTGTGGGGCCTGCACACGGTGATGACGAGCGACCCGGCCAACCTCTCCAACATGGTGTCGAAGGCGTGCACCATCGCGTTCGAGGAAGGGTTCGCCAAGCCCGGCGAGGGCATCCTCATTACCGCCGGCGTGCCGCTCGGCTCGCCCGGCACGACCAACATGATCCGCATCGCGTTCCTGAACGACAGGGGCGAGCCGGTCGCCGGGTGAGGCGCGGCGGCGTGCGTCGAGGCGAGGTGCGACGAGGCGAGGTGCGTCGAGGCGAGGTGCGACGCGGAGGCCGCGTTCAGATGCCCTGGCCATCGACGGCGCGTTCCATCTCGCGCAGACTCTCGGCGAGGCCGGGCCAGTGCGGGTGGACCTGCTCGAGCTGCTTCAGGGCCCTGAGCGACGCTCGCTTCTCACCGATATCCTTCAAGATCGTCGCGAGGCCGTCGAGCGCGCGGTAGTGGTTCGGCTCCAGCGCCAGCGCTCGGCGGAGGTCGCCCAACGCGCGCGCCGTGTCGTTCTCCGAGTAGTGGAAATGGGCGCGCCGCGCAAAGCCCTCGGCGAAATCGGGCGCGAGGTCGACGACCGCGTCGAGCAGCTCACGGGCGAGGTCGGAGCGCTTCTGGACCACGGCCTGCGTCGCGCGCGCGAGCAGCAGGCTCACGGTGTCGCTGCCGGACTGCGCCCAGATCATCTCGATGGCGGCGGCGACGGTCGAGGCCTCGGCGGCGTCGGCGGCGGTCGCGAGGTGGGCGTAGAGATTGGCGAGAGCCCTGGCGCGCGCTTCGGGCGTATCGGGGGGCGAGGGCTTCTTCTTCGGCGCCGTCGCGCCCTCGGGCCCCTTGGGCAGCGTCGCCGACGGACCGGAACGGGGTGCGGGCTGTCCCGGGCCGAGGCGCGGATCGGCGCCCTGGCCGACGGCGGGCGTCGGGGGAGCGGAGATCAGGCCGGCGAGCAGGAGCGCCGTCGCCGCGGCCACGGCCGGCCGAGCGTCGCGGCGTCGCGGCGCCGCAGTCGGGCGGTTGGCCAGAGGAGATCGGGCAGTCGGGGCTCGGCGCATCCGCGCAGGATAGGGCGGGCGGTCCCGAGCGTCAAAGCGAAAGCCAGGGGCCGGCGGCGAGGGGCGGTGACGGGAGGCGCGAGGATCGGTGACGCAGACGGAGGAGCCGACCGGTCGATCAGGGTGACGATCAGCCCTGGCGGGCCTTGAAGCGCTTCTGCGTCTTGTTGATGACGTAGACGCGGCCCTTGCGGCGCACGACGCGGTTGTCCCGGTGGCGCGAGCGGAGCGATTTCAGAGAATTCCTGACCTTCATTGTGACACCAGTGCTGCAAAGGATGGTGGGCGCGACAGGGATCGAACCTGTGACCCCTACCATGTCAAGGTAGTGCTCTACCGCTGAGCTACGCGCCCGGCACGCCAGAAGCGCACGCGGAAGTGGGTCGTATATCGGCATTGCCGGTGCGAAGCAAGGGATGCTTCGCGCAAATCGTCGCGCGCCGCGGGGGCCGTCGTCCGGGCCGCCGGCGGCTGCCGTGACGCCGCATCGGAACCGGATAATCAGGCCGCGAGCAGGCGGTCGACCTCGCGCACGAGATCCTTGAGGTGGAAGGGCTTGGACAGCACGCGGGCATCTTTCGGCGCGGCGCTGTCGTTGTTCAGGGTCACCGCGGCGAAGCCGGTGATGAACATGATCTTGAGCTCGGGATCGAGCTCGCTCGCGCGGCGGGCAAGCTCGATGCCGTCCATGCGCGGCATCACGATGTCGGTGAGCAGCAGCGTGAACGGCTCCTCCTTGAGCCGCTCGAAGGCCTCGGCGCCATTAGGAAAGGCGGTGACCTCGTAGCCGGCCTTGGCGAGCGCCCGCTCGAGGAAGCCGCGCATGGAATCGTCGTCCTCGGCGAGGAGGATGCGGCAGATCGGCAGTCGGGACGGCTTGACGGTCATGGCTACTCACACAACGAGACGGGAAGGATAACGAGGGATCGATCGAATGCCAGCCAAATCTGACGCGAGTTTGGTAAATGCCCGATGAAGGGATGTCGCGCGGTGCAAGCGCGCATCGCCCCGTGCGGGGCGCGGCGTGGACGGCGCCTGCTGCCCAAGGTTCGGGCACGCGGCGGACGGGGCGGGGGATGGACGTCGAGCCTCATGGACACGGCCGGGCTGTGTTGGCACAGTAGCGTCCGCACCACGCGCCGAGCGACGGAGCGGACCGGCCCGGCATCGGCGCCATCGTCTCGTTCCGTCACCGGCATCGCGGTCCAGACCCGCACGTCGATTCCACGCTCCAGACCCCGACCGCGCCGTCTCGTCCGCCGACACGCCCACTCGTCACCGCCGTCACCGCGGAATTGCAAGTCGTATGCCCGATCGCGACCCAGCCACCCTCTTCGAAGATTTCGACCCGCCGTTCCGCGTCGTCGCACCCGACACGCCGACGGCGCCGTTCGTGCTCTGCTCGCCGCATTCGGGGCGCGTCTATCCCGCCCATTTCCTCGAGCAGTCGCGGCTCGATCCGCTGTCGCTCAGGAAGTCCGAGGACGGCTACGTGGACGCCCTGTTCGAGCATGTCGCGCGGATCGGGGCGCCCCTGATCGCGGCCGAGTTCCCGCGCGCCTATCTCGATCTCAACCGCGAGGCCTACGAGCTCGATCCGGAGCTGTTCAAAGAGCCGCTGCCGGACTACGCCAACACGCAGTCGGTTCGGGTCGTCGGCGGGCTCGGGACGATCGCGCGGATCGTGGCGGACGGCGAGGAGATCTACGCCGCGCCGCTGTCGCTGGCGACGGCGCTCGATCGCATCGAGTACCTCTACAAGCCGTTCCACGCTGCGCTCGGGGCGCTGATCGAGGACACGCGGCAGCGGTTCGGCTATGCAATCCTGATCGACTGCCACTCGATGCCGTCGACGTCGTCGGTCCAGGGCGGGTCGCCGCGGCCCGACTTCGTGATCGGCGACCGCTTCGGCGCCTCCTGCGACACGCGGCTGACGCGCTTCATGCGGGACGTGCTGACGGGGCTCGGCTACGACGTGCAGCTCAACCGCCCCTACGCGGGGGGGTATATCACCGAGCACTACGGGCGGCCGTCGCGGCAGGTGCACGCGCTGCAGCTCGAGATCAACCGCGGGCTCTATCTCGACGAGGCGACGATGATGCCGACCGCGGGGTTCGCGGAGCTCGAGCGTCACCTGTCGATCCTGACCACGCGGCTGTTCAGGCAGTTCCCGGCGCTGGTCGAGCAGCGGGCGGCGGCCGAGTAAGGGCGGGCGCGGATCGAGAGCGCCGTTCCGGAGCGGTGACGCGCGCGTGTCCCGAAAAGAAAAGGCCGCGTCGAGCGCGGCCCTAAGTCCAGGGAGGAAACGCCCTTACGGGCATGTCGCGGCTCGCGCCGACGACATATATAGAAGATACACTATGTGGCGACGCAACATCAATCGCGATGATGCGAATCAGCGGCCATCGCGCGCGTTTGTCGCGGCTGGCCGGTGCAAGAGGCTCGTTTTCGGCCCGGCAACGGCCGACCCGGCGTCCCCGACGCTGGTGCCCCGGGTGGCCACAGACGCGCGCGGAGCGGGGGCCAAGGTTGCGCCCGTGACAAGAAAAAAGGCCATCCGGGGATGCCGAATGGCCCAAGTCTAGGGAGGAAACGCCCAAGGAGGGCTGCAAGTTCACGAGCGAGGCTCAGTGATCTCGCACTGCAATAATTAGAGGTGCAGCGCACAAACTGCAAATGCAATTTTCGCAGGGCTCTCAGAACCCATCTGCTGGGCTCGGGTC
>JAKAML010000204.1 GCA_021812845.1 Pseudomonadota bacterium | reverse complement strand
CCCAGAAACAGGTAGAAGGCGCCATAGACACCCACACGGAGCGACGTCGTGGCGCAGAGCGCCACATGGTTAACGGCACTGCGGCGACCCGCCGCAGCGGTGCGGGACGACGGTGAGGAAGGGTCGAGATCCCCGACGTGTCGAGAATTTCGACCTCATCGCCGACCGCCGCGACGCCGCTAGCCGTTTGTTAGGGTACGGCGTTCACATTGGGCGCCTCGGGTCCACGTCCGGACGGTGTCGTCGTGATTGCCAAGTTTCGTTCATTGTCGTCGCCCGTCTCCGCTCTGATGCTCGGCCTCGTCGCGATCCAGCTCCCCACGGCGTCCCGACTGCTGGCCGAGGACGACGGGGTGTCCGGTGAAACACCCGGCTCGCCGTTCGTTCAGAACCTGACCGACAGCTCGACGCCGGACACGATCTTCGACGCCGGCTCGTCCGGCGACGCCGACCAGCGCGTCGGCGTCATCCTGGCCGCCCATCCGGACCGCGACCTCGTGATCTGCCTCGCCGGGTGCGGCGGCGGACCGAAGCTCGTCGCCGTCCGCGCGCGAGAGACTGTCGGGCAGGTGGTCGCGGCGGCGGCGGGCGGTCGGATCGCCACCGCATCGGCGACCGTTCCCGCCGGATCGTCCGCGACGCCCGTTGGGAGCGACGGCGCCCTGCCGCCGGCGACATTCGGCGACGTGATCTGTCTCGCGGGCTGCAGCGGCGCTCCGGGCGGGATCGTGCAGCGCGGCGTCCGCATGAGCTGGGTCGGCAGCGGCGCGAGCGGAGAGCTCGCGGCGGCATTGCGCAGCGTCGCGGACCGGCTCACGGCGCGGGAGCCCGAGGGGCCTCGAGCTCCCGATGCGGAGCCGGATGAAGCCACCCGCACCTGGGTCTCCGCTCATGCGCGGCGGATGCTCGACGACGGTGCCCGGATCGCCGGACCCGTCGAGCTGCCGCGGGTGCTGGCGATGCTCGTCCGCTCGGCGGGCGGCGTCCGGGCCCCGGCTGCCCGCTGACGGATCACTGTCCACCGGCCGCCACGGCGCGCCGACCGGTCGCCACTATCGAGCCAGACGCTTGACGTCGTCGTAGCTCGCGACCTTGTGCACGAGCCCCTTGTGGATGAAGTAGAGCCACTCGAGCTTGTCCGACTGCGCGATGTCCTCCGGCGTGACGCTTTCGAGCTCGTAGGCGAGCGTCTGGCCGAAATCGAGCGCCGTCTCCTTGGCCTGATCGGGCGCGAACAGTTGCCAGTTCTGCGGCTGCGGCAGGCGCGAGGCGGCTTCCTTGTGGAAGATCACGTCGGTGATCGCGACCGGCGGGATGTCGCCGAGCTGGATGAACGACAGCGCCGCCTCGATGAAGCCGAGCTGGACGAGGCCGGAGCAGATGAACTCCTGCGGCGGCGTCCAGGCGCGCTGGCGGTAGCTCTCGATCGCCTTCTCCTTGCCCTGCACCTTCTGCTGCACGCCGAACCAGATGTTCCGCGCGATGCGCCCGATCGCCCAGTAGTTGTACGAGGCCTTGATCTTTTCGAGCATCAGCCCGCGTACCCGCGACCGCTTGGCGTCGTCGAACCACGGCTGCTTCAGGCGTTTGACGGCGACGAAGGTGGTCTTGTCGGTGACGTAGTCGTCGAGCTTGGTAAGGTCGACGCCCGAGGTGCCGGCCTCGATGACGAAGGTCGAGCTGTAGCCCTGGTCGAACTGCGGGTTCGCGAACACGAGCGCGGAGTGCGAGAAGATCGAGCCCGTGGCCCAGCGGACAAGGTAGGACGCGGCGTCGCCGTCGCGGCGGGTCAGCACCACGTCGGCGCGGTCGAGGTAGCGGCCGGCGAGGAAGCGGTCGACCGGCATCGGCCACGTCTCCTGGCCGGCGACCGGGGCCGCGGCGCGCACCTTTCCGCCCGGACGCGGCTTCTCCGGCGCGACGGCGTGCGCCACCGTCACCACTGTCGCGGCAGCCGCGGCTGCCACGAGCATTCCCAGATAGAGCTTCCGCATGATGACCCCGTAACCGGCCTCTCGAATGCCCGGACGCCGGCTGCCGCACCGGCGTTCCAGGGCCGGGCGGGACTATCGCACCCGCCCATGACAGGTTCAATCCTGCGGCGCCCTCATGCACGGCATGAGATGAACCGGCGCTGAGCGGGAGGCGCGAAACCGTCCGCTGGCCATCCTGCAGCCGCGAGCAAGCAGCGGAGCGGCGGCATTCTGCTGCCGAGTGTCATCCCGATGCATGTCACCACGTTCCATCGCGCCGCACGCGCCGCAGCCAACGGCAGGATGGATCCCGGCAATGAATGCCGGCATGACGGCACTACTCACTCCGCCGCCTGCTTGTCGTAACCCAACTGCGCGTTGAGCTTCCGCACGAGATCGGCGGCGGCCTCCGGAATGTTGGTGCCGGGGCCGAACACGGCCTTCGCGCCCGCCGCGTGGAGCGCGTCGTAGTCGCCGGGCGGAATCACGCCGCCGACGACGATCATGATGTCCTCGCGGCCCTCCTTGGCCAGCGCGGCCTTGAGGTCGGGCACGAGCGTCAGGTGGCCGGCGGCGAGCGACGACACGCCGATGACGTGGACGTCGTTCTCGACCGCCTGCCGCGCGGCCTCGTCGGGCGTCGCGAAGAGGGGTCCGATGTCGACGTCGAAACCCAGGTCGGCGAACGCGGACGCGATCACCTTCTGGCCGCGGTCGTGGCCGTCCTGGCCCATTTTCGCGATCAGGATGCGCGGCCGACGCCCCTCGTCGCGCTCGAACGCCTCGACCAGCGCCTGCACGGTTGCGAGCATCGGATTCCCCCGTCCTTCGCCGCCCTTGCCGGCCTCCGCGCGATAGACGCCCGAGATGGCGCGGATCTCGGCGCGGTGGCGTGTGAAGACCTTCTCCAGCGCTTCGGAGATCTCGCCGACGGTCGCCTTGGCGCGGGCGGCTTCGATGGCGAGCGCGAGCAGGTTGCCGTTGCCGGCAGCGCCGTTCGTGAGTGCGGCGAGCTTCGCCTCAACGTCGCGCTCCGTCCGCTCGGCCCTGAGCCGCTCGAGCTTCGCGATCTGCTGCTCCCTCACGCTCCTGTTGTCGACCTTGAGGATCTCGATCTTGGCCTCGTCGGCGACACGGAACTTGTTGATGCCGACGATGGTCTGGCGGCCACTGTCGATCCGGGCCTGGGTGCGGGCGGCCGCCTCCTCGATGCGCATTTTCGGGATGCCCGCCGCGATCGCCTTGGCCATGCCGCCCAACGCCTCGACTTCGGCCATGTGCGCCTCGGCCTTGACTGCGAGGTCGTGCGTCAGGCGCTCGATGAAGTGGCTGCCGCCCCACGGATCGATGGTGCGGCAGGTGCCGCTCTCCTGCTGGATGAAAAGCTGCGTGTTCCGCGCGATGCGCGCCGAGAAGTCGGTCGGCAGCGCGATCGCCTCGTCGAGGGCGTTGGTGTGGAGCGACTGCGTGTGCCCCTGCGTCGCCGCCATCGCCTCGATGCAGGTGCGCGTCACGTTGTTGAACACGTCCTGCGCCGTGAGCGACCAGCCCGAGGTCTGCGAGTGGGTGCGGAGCGACAGCGAGCGCGCGTCCTTGGGCGCGAACTCCTTCTTGAGATGCTTGGCCCACAGGAGACGCGCCGCGCGCATCTTGGCGATTTCCATGTAGTAGTTCATGCCGATCGCCCAGAAGAACGACAGTCTGGGTGCGAACGCATCGATGCCGAGGCCCGCAGCCACACCGGCGCGCGCGTACTCGATGCCGTCGGCGAGGGTGTAGCCGAGCTCGAGGTCGGCGGTCGCCCCGGCCTCCTGCATGTGGTAGCCGGAGATCGAGATCGAGTTGAATTTCGGCATCCGCTGCGACGTGAAGGCGAAGATGTCGGAGATGATCCGCATCGACGGTGCGGGCGGATAGATGTAGGTGTTCCGCACCATGAATTCCTTGAGGATGTCGTTCTGGATCGTGCCGGCGAGCTTCTCGGGCGGGACGCCCTGCTCCTCGCCCGCGACGATGAACAAGGCGAGCACCGGCAGAACGGCGCCGTTCATGGTCATCGACACCGTCATGTCCTGGAGCGGGATGCCGGAGAACAGCGTGCGCATGTCGTAGATCGAATCGATCGCCACGCCGGCCATGCCGACGTCGCCTTTGACGCGCGGATGGTCGCTGTCGTAGCCGCGGTGGGTGGCGAGGTCGAAGGCGACCGAAAGGCCCTTCTGTCCGCTGGCGATGTTGCGGCGGTAGAAGGCGTTCGAATCCTCGGCCGTCGAGAAGCCCGCATACTGTCGGATGGTCCAGGGCTGCGTCACGTACATCGG
>JAKAML010000203.1 GCA_021812845.1 Pseudomonadota bacterium | reverse complement strand
GGTCGATGTCGTGCACGTACTCGAGAAAGTCGTGCGGATCGAGGTTGTGGACCCGCATCAGGCCGGTCAGCGTGGTGCCGAACTGGCGATAGTAGGTCTTCTGGAGGTGCCGCGCCTGCGGGTAGGGGACGCCAAGGTAGCGCGCGATGAACTCGCCCATGCGGTGATCGACCTGCGCGAACAGGTTGCACTCGGCCGGGTAGAGCGTGTTGTCGAGATCGAAGATCCAGACGCGCGTGCGGTCGAAGCCGGGGGGGGCCGGCGGTCCGGCACTCGTATCGCGATCGGCGTTGTCGTCGATGATCATGATTTCGTTCCGATTGATGGGCATCACTAGACCGTCCCGGCCGCCGGCTGCAACGCCTCTTGCGCTTGTGGCGACGGCGCTCTCGCGAAGCGCGCGGGGCGCGACGGGCCGGTCTGCTGCGATATGTGAGGACTCCGCAGCCCGGCCCGGTGCTCCGGCCGACGCCGTTGGGCACTCTGTCTGAACCGGAGCCCAAGGTGGAGCCGGATCACCGCGCACGGTCGAACAGCCGGTGGTCCGAAGAAATAGGGGCAGGTCAATGCTATCAACGAACGGGTGAACAACAAGTCTGTGGTCGCCGAGCCTGCTGCGACCGCTTCTGGCCCAGCACAACAAACCGGTGCCGCCTGCTGCGTTTCTTGTATCAGTGCTTCGCGTCCTCGGGACATGGCCGCGCCGCCGCCCGTCCCTACCCCTTCTTCACCTTCTCCTTGAGCCGGCCGACCATGGTGCCGGCGCCGTGGTCGGTCAGGAGCTCGAGCAGGACCGCGTGCGGCACCTTGCCGTTGATGATGACGACGGCCTCGACGCCCGCCTCCACCACCTCGATGCAGCCCTCGATCTTGGGGATCATGCCGCCCGAGATGGTGCCGTCGCGGATCAGCGCCCGGGCCTCGTCGACCGACAGCTCCTCGATGAGCCGCTTCTTCCTGTCGAGCACGCCCTCGACGTCGGTCAGGAGCAGCAGGCGCTTCGCCTTCATGCGCGCGGCCAGCGCCGACGCGAAGGTGTCGGCGTTGATGTTCAGCGTCTCGCCCTCGCGGCTGATGCCGATCGGCGCGATGACGGGAATGAGGTCGGACTTCGAGATCACGTCGACGATGTGCGGGTTGACCTCGAGCGGGTCGCCGACATAGCCGATGTCGACCGCCTTCATGATGTTGGATTCGGGATCCGGCATCTCGGTGATGCGCTTGGCGATCATCAGGTTGGCATCCTTGCCGCAGATGCCGACCGCCTTGCCGCCCTGGCCGTTGATCGCCGACACGATCTCCTTGTTGATGGCGCCGGCGAGCACCATCTCCACGACCTCGACCGTCGGTTTGTCGGTGACGCGCAGCCCGTTGACGAAGTCGCTGTCGATCGCGAGCTTCTTGAGCATCCGCGCGATCTGCGGCCCGCCGCCGTGGACGACGATCGGATTGACGCCCGACTGCTTCAGGTAGACCACGTCCTGCGCGAACGCCCTGGCCAGCTCGTCGTCGCCCATGGCGTGGCCGCCGAACTTGATGACCACCGTCTCCTCGTCGTAGCGCAGCATGTTGGGCAGCGCCTCGGCGAGGATGCGCGCCTTGTCGTGGGCGGAGGCGTCGCGCGCCGACGCGCTGGCGGCGTCGGCCGCCGACGGGGTTTGATGTTCCTTGACCGGTGTCGCCATGGATCGCGGGCCTTCGAGAGTTGAACGCGCACTCGGGAACGGGCACGAGGCTCGACGCCCCCCGGTCCTTCGTTCCGTGCTCATATATCGGCTCGGCGCCCGACTTGTCAGCCCGATTCGGCGCCCGATCCGGCGCCGCCGGCCTACCGCAACGCCGTGCCCGCAATTCGTCCGGACCGCGCTTGGCGCACTCTCAACCTGATCTGAACCGGCTGCATCGGTCGGCTCGACCGTAGCCACCGCGACGCTCGTCGCCGCGACTCGAATCAGGCGGAAAGCGCTCGCGCTAGATGATCTCGTCCTCGTCCATCAGCGGCTCGGCGACGACCGGCTCGCGCGCGGCGGGTGTCGTCTTGCGCACGCGGTTGATCTCCTCCGACCACGCGACGTGGAACAGCGCGTCGCCCATGTTGACGATCGGCAGCGTCGTGCGTCCGATGATCAGTCCGCGCCGCGGCGAGCGCACCTCCGTGTCGCTCTCCTCGTAGGGATTGGCGATGTAGCCGATGATCTCGTTCTCGGACACAGCGTCGCCGATCCGCCGCGTCGTGCGCAGCACGCCGCCCTCCGGCGCGCGGACCCATTTCGAGGCGTTGGCGAAGAGCTGCGGCCGCCGCCGCGCCGGCTGGAGATCGACGCCCTCCGGCAGCTCCAGCATCCCGACCTTGAGCATCACGCCCGCGATGCCGTCCACGGCCGCCTTGATGGCGAACTCGTCGAAACGCAGACCCTCGCCGCCCTCGTAGACGAGCACGTCGACGCCGAGTTCACGCGCCGACTTGCGCAGGCTCCCGGGCCGCTCCGGGCTGTTGAGCACGATCTCGGTTCCGAACGCCTCCGAGAGCTCGCGCGAGCGCGGGCGACGCACGTACTCGCAGCGGATCTGCGGGAGGTTGACGCGGTGGATCGCCGCGGTGTGCAGGTCGATGCCGATCTGCGCCCGCTGCACGACCTCGGTCAGCAGGATGTGGGCGAGCCGCGCCGCGAGCGAGCCGCTGGGCGAGCCGGGGAACGACCGGTTGAGATCGCGGCGGTCCGGCAGGTAGCGCGAGCGGCCGATGAAGCCGTAGGCGTTGACCACCGGCACCGCCAGCAGCGTGCCGGAGAGGTTGCCCGGCTGCAGCGTGCGCAGCACACGACGGATGATCTCGACGCCGTTGAGCTCGTCGCCGTGCACGGCCGCGGTCAGGAACATCGTCGGCCCCGGCCGCGGACCGTGCATGACATGAACCGGCAATGTGATCGGGGTATGGTTGGAGAGCTTGGAGACCGGAAGATCGACGAGCTGCCGCTCGCCCGCGGGAACCGTCGTGCCGCCGATGCGGAACGGCTGTCTCATCGGGCTCATCGGGCGCCCCCGCTCTGCAACCCTGCTGCACGCGCTCCGGGCATCGTGGCGAAAGCCGCGCCATTGCCGGTCGCCGCGGCAGGGATGTTTTCCCGGTCAGGCGCCACGGCGACCCTCGCGATGGCCGCGAGTGGGTGGGATGATCCCGACACCTCGTCTCGCGGAATTGCAGCCCCGCGCCCGCACCGAGGATGCCCGGCGGCGGGGCGACGGAACGTGACTGAGGGCAAGTCCAAAGATCCCTTGCATGGGGCACTCTCGGGCTCTAGAACGCTTATGCAGCATGACATGCGACCTACGCTAGCAGCGACCGCCCACGATGCGCCGGGACGACGCTCGTTTCAATTAATTCTGGCAATGTGCAAGGCCCTGTTGGCGCGATGAAGCACACGACACCAAGCCAGCGATTCGCTCTTGCGGCACTTGCCCTGCTTGCGTTCGTCACGCTCGGTCTCAGCATCCCGATCTTCGTCGCCGGCCCGCCGCAGTCGATCACGCTGCAGTCGGCCTCCGTGTTCGCCGCCAACCGCGATCAGTTCGACGTCGCGACGCCGGTCCGGCTGGCCGAAGCGCCGGGATTGGTGATGCAGCGCGGCACGGTGACGATCGCCACCGACCGGGGCCGCCCGCCGGCCACCGGCGAGGCCGTCGCGCAGCTCCTCGCCGGCGGCAATGCCCGCCTCGTGCTCGAGGACGCCACGATCGTGCTCGAGACCGAGAAACCGGCCGTCGCATCGGGCACGGCCGACGGCGATCCGCCGGTGGCGCCGATCCTGGTCGCGCTGTCGCGACTGAGATTCTCCACCTTGTCGATCCGGCGCGGCGTCCTCGTGCTCAAGCGGTCGGGCGGCGGCAGCGAGGTCATGAGCGACGTCCGGCTCGAGGTGGTCCACAAGCGCGAGGCGTCGCTCTCGGCCACCGGCTCGTTCGAATTGCAGGGACGGCAGCTCAAGGTCGACGCCACCCTCGGATTGACCAGCGACCGCAAGGACCTGCAGCGCCTGCCGGTCAAGGCGACCATCAAGGGCGAGTTCATCGAGGCGACGATCGCCGACGGCCGGGTGCAGCTCGGCGACGGCCTGAAGCTCCAGGCCGAGCAGGCCGAGGTCCAGCTCCACGGCTTGCGCAAGGTGGCCGCTTGGCTCGGCGCCGCCTGGCCCGGCGAGCGCGGGCTCGGCCCGTTCCGGGCCAAGGGGCAGCTCGAGTGGGTCGACCGCAACATCACGTTCCAGAACGCGAGCTTCAAGCTCGACGGCAACGACGCCGGCGGCACGCTACGCCTCGAC
>JAKAML010000202.1 GCA_021812845.1 Pseudomonadota bacterium | reverse complement strand
TGATACTCCATCATCGATCGAGATTTCGCAAACGCGTGTCCGCTCGAGCATCGCAGGCAATGGCAGGCGGAGATCATGGGAGACGAGGTAGCCGCAACGCGCGGCGGCGGCCGTCGGTGCATGGATGGCGTCGGCGGCGCATCCGCCGAGTTCGGCTCGATGTCGCGCACCCGTCTCGAGTAGGCTCCGCGCGACAGGGACCGGCTCGATGGTCGAAGTCGGAGACGACAGCCCGCGGGAGGTATCGGCGACGTCCTGGCGACGATCCTGCATCGGCTTCACCAATGCTTCTGCGGGGGTCGGCTCACTGGTCACCGCACGACACCACGCCGGCTCGATCGACGCCGACAGCGCCCGTCGAACACGGGCGCGGCAGCGATGCGCCCCGACGAAGCAGATGAAAACGTTCGTGTCGAGATGGATCGCGGCATGGTCCAGGCGTCGGTTCGAGATCATTCGTCACGCAATTGGCGAATGAAACGCGCCGCCTCGTCTTCCGGGCAGAAGCCTTTGCCGGCCCCGAGGAACGCGGTCAGCGGAACTGCGGCTTCCGGCGCTCCGGTCTCGATGCCAGGAGCCTCCTCGGTCGTGACTGTCACGTCGTGCACGCCTTCGAGGCCCCGCCGCAGCACCTCGGGGAGCCTGTCGACGGGATCGTGCTCGACGACGATCTTGCGGGTCTGGTTCATGGGCCGAGCCTACTTGAACGTCTTTCTCGGGTCGAGGGCGTCGCGGACGGCCTCGCCGATGAAGATCAGGAGCGACAGAGTGACTGCGACCGAGAAGAAGCCGGCGAGGCCGAGCCATGGCGCCTCGAGGTGCTTCTTCCCTTGCAGCAGCAGCTCGCCGAGCGAGGGCGATCCGGGGGGCAGGCCGAGGCCGAGGAAGTCGAGCGCGGTCAGCGCCGAGATCGAGCCCGAGAGCTTGAACGGCAGGAAGGTCAGCGTCGCGACCATGGCGTTCGGCAAGAGGTGTTTCCACATGATCTTCGCGTCGGAGAGGCCGAGCGCGCGGGCGGCGGTCACGTACTCGAAGTTGCGGGCGCGCAGGAACTCGGCGCGCACCACGCCGACGAGCGTCACCCACTGGAAGAGAAGTAGCGTGCCGAGCAGCGTCCAGAAGCCGGGGACGAGCACCGACGAGATGATGAGCAGCACGAACAGCGACGGGATGGACGACCAGATCTCGAGGAAGCGCTGGAACACGAGATCGACGCGCCCGCCGAAATAGCCCTGTACCGCGCCTGCGGAGATGCCGATGATGGCGGAGAAGAAGGTCAGCACGAGGCCGAACAGCACCGAGATGCGGAAGCCGTAGATGACGCGCGCCAGCACGTCGCGGCCCTGGTTGTCGAGCCCGAGCCAGTTGCGATTGCCGAGCGCCTCGTAGCGGGCGAGCTTGTCGGGCGGCGCCTCGCAAGAGGTCGCGTTCGAAGCCCAGGGGGGAGGCGCGGGATAGCCGAGGCAGATGCCGCCCTGTCCGACGCGGCCAGGGTAGTCCTTGTTGATCGTCGAGTACGAGTAGCGGATCGGCGGCCAAAGCATCCAGCCGTTGCTCTCGATCTCCTCGATGTTGACCGGATCCTTGTAGTCGGTGACGGCGAGGAAGCCGCCGAACTTCTGCTCCGGGTAGTCGACGAGCACGGGGTAGAGCAGCTCACCCTTGTAGCGGACCAGGAGGGGCCGGTCGTTGGCGATCAGCTCGGCGAAGAGCGACAGCACGAAGAGGGCGAGGAAGACGACGAGGCTCCAGTAGCCGCGGCGGTTCGCCTTGAAGTTCTCCCAGCGGCGGCGATTGAGCGGCGTGAGCGTCAGCCGCCGCCGCAACTCCCCCGACCACGTCGCGGCGCGGCGCGGCTTCGACAATGGAACGTCCGGTGGCCGGTCGGCCAGTTCGTTGCGCGCGTCCACGCTCAGACCTCCCGGCTCTCGAAGTCGATCCTGGGATCGACCAGCGTGTAGATGAAGTCGGAGACGAGGTTCACGACGAGGCCGAGCAGAGAGAAGATGTAGATGTTGGCGAACACGAGCGGGTAGTCGCGCTTGTCGATGGCCTCGAACGTCAGGAGGCCGAGGCCGTCGAGGGAGAAGATGGTCTCGATCAACAGGCTGCCGGAGAAGAAGGCGCCGATGAACGCGCCGGGGAAGCCGGCGATGATGAGCAGCATGGCGTTGCGGAAGACATGGCCGTAGAGCACCTTGCGCTCGTCGAGCCCCTTGGCGCGGGCGGTCATCACGTACTGCTTGCGGATCTCGTCGAGGAACGAGTTCTTGGTCAGGAAGGTCATGGTCGTGAACGCGCCGAGCGCCATGGCGACGATCGGCAGCGCCAGGTGCCATGCGTAGTCGACGATCTTGCCCCACAGCGACAGCTCGGCCCAGTTGTCGGACCAGAGGCCGCGCGAGGGGAACCACTGGAAGAACGACGAGCCCGCGAACAGGATCAGGAGCAGGACCGCGATCAGGAAGCCCGGGATCGCGTAGCCGACGACGAGCGCGCCCGAGGTCCAGGTGTCGAACGGCTCGCCGTCGCGCACGGCCTTCCTGATGCCGAGCGGGATCGAGATCAGGTAGGTGACGAGCGTCATCCAGAGGCCGAGCGAGATCGAGACCGGCAGCTTCTCCTTGATGAGCTCGAGCACCGGCGTGTCGCGGAAGTAGCTCTTGCCGAAATCGAACGTCAGGTAGTTCTTCATCATGATGAAGAAGCGCTCGTGCGCCGGCTTGTCGAAGCCGAACTGCTTCTCGAGGCTTTTCACGAACTCGGGATCGAGGCCCTGGGCGCCGCGGTACTTCGAGCCGACGCTTTCCCCCATGCCGCTGCCCTGCCCGGGTTGCGTCGCCCCCGAGCCGGCCGACAGGCCGTCGCCGGCGCCGCCGCCGATGCGCGAGGTCATCGACACGTCGCTGCCGGTCAACTGCGCGATCATGCGCTCGACCGGCCCGCCGGGGGCGAACTGGATCACCGCGAAGCTGATCAGCATGATGCCGATCAGCGTTGGGAAGATCAGCAGGATCCGCTTCAGGAGATATGCCGCCATGTCGCCTGCGTGAGCCTCAGTTGGATTTCAGCGCCCCGGCCTTGCCGGCATCGTACCACCAGGTGTGGACGACGCCGCGCTCGTAGCGGGGCTTCGTCTCCGGCCGGCCGAACTTGTTCCAGAATGCGAGGTGGTGCGCGGCCTTGTACCAGTGCGGCACCCAGTAGTGCCCGGCCCTGAGCACCCGGTCTATGGCGCGGGTGGCGGCGACGAGCTCCTCGCGCGATCGGGCGGCCGTGGCCTTGCCGATCAGGTCGTCGATCACAGGGTCGGAGATGCCGGCGAGATTCTGGCTGCCGTCCATCCGCGCCGCGTCCGCGCTCCAGTAGGTCTTGAGCTCGATCCCCGGCGTCAGCCGCATGACGTAGCGCTTCACCGTCAGATCGAAGTCGAACGACTTGACGCGGCGCTCGTATTGCGCCGGATCGACCTTGCGCAGCGAGGCGTCGATGCCGAGCCGCTTCAGGTTCTCGACGTAGGGTCCGACGATGCGCTCGAAGCCGGCGTCGAACAGCAGGATCTCGAGCGCCAGCGGCTCGCCCTTGGCGTCGAGGCGCTTGCCGGCCACGACCTTCCAGCCTGCGGCGTCGAGGAGCGAGGCGGCCTCGCGCAGCAGCTTCCTGTCCGAGCCCGAGCCGTCGGTGACCGGCGGCGAGTAGGGCTCGCCGAACACCTCCGGCGCGAGACGCGCGCGGTGCGGCTCGAGCAGCTTCAGCTCGTCGGGCGAGGGCGGGCCCTTGGCCTTCATGTCGGAGTTCTCGAAGAAGCTCGCCGTGCGCGTGTAAAGGCCGAAGAACAGGTTCTTGTTCGACCACTCGAAATCGAATGCGAGGTCGAGCGCCTTCCTGGTCCGCCAGTCCTTGAACTTGTCGCGGCGGGTGTTGATGAAGAAGCCCTGGGCGCCGGACGGGCTGTCGTCGGGGAGAGTCAGGCGCTGGATGCGGCCGTCCTTCACGGGTGGCTTGTCGTAGCCGGTCGCCCAGTGCAGCGAGGTGAACTCCTCGCGGAAATCGAAGGTGCCGTTGAACAGGTTCTCGAGCTCGACATTGCGGTCGCGGAAGTACTCGTAGCGCAGCTCGTCGAAGTTGAAGCGGCCGCGGTTCACAGGGAGGTCTTTGGCCCAGTAGTCATCCCGGCGCTTGTAGATGACGAAGGTGCCAGGCTTGTGGTCGGAGATGCGGTAGGGTCCGGATCCGAGCGGCGGATCGAGCGACGTCTCGCCAAACGGCTTGGCGGTGTAATAGCTCTTCGACAGGACGGGAAGCGTCGCGACGATCATGGGCA
>JAKAML010000201.1 GCA_021812845.1 Pseudomonadota bacterium | reverse complement strand
GAGGCTGTCGACGATGTAGCCGTCGTCGGGCTTCAGCGACACCGCCTTCTCGATCAGCGCCATGCCCTGCTTCAGGTTGCGGCCCTGGTCGACCCAGGAGTAGCCGAGGTAGTTGAGGACCAGCGGCTGGTCCGGGTAGAGCTGCAACGCGCGCTGCAGATCGACCTCCGCCAGCGGCCACTTCTTCAGCCGCTCGTAGGAGGTGCCGCGCGCGTAGAAGTAGGACCAGTGCCGCTTCTCGGGCTTGTCGATCATCGCGATGGCCCGCGAATAGTACTCGGCGGCCTCGCCGTAGCGCTTCTTCGACCGCATGATGTTGCCGAGCGCGTCGAGCGGCTTCAGGTCGTTCGGCTCCTCGCGCGCGACGGCCTCGAGCAGCGTCTTGGCCTCGTCGGTGCGGTCGAGAGCGTTGAGGTTGAACGCCTTGCGGATGTCGATCGCCGATTGCAGGGCCGAGCCCTTCGGGATGCGGTCGTAGACGTCGTTGGCGTCCTCGTAGCGCTTCGTCGTCTCGTGCGCGTTGGCCAGCGCGGCGAGGGCGAAGGGGTGGTCGGGCTTCAGGAACAGCGCCATCTGCAGATAGAGCACGCCGACGCTGACCCCGCCCTCGCCGGTGAGCGCCTCGCCGAGGCCGTAGAACACCTCCGCCAGTCCCTCGTTCGGGGTCGCGATCAGGAGCGGGATCGCGCCGTCGCTCTCGATCCGGTAGCGCAGCTCGCGCGCCAGCGGATGGCCGTCGCCCTGGGTCTTTTCCAGGTGCTCCTTGATGATGGAGCGGGCGAGCTTCTGGTCGCCGGAGTTGGCGGCGTGCTGGGCGTAGGCGAGCGCCGTGCGCAGCGTCCGCGCATCCTGCTTGAACACGCGCTCGTAGGCGGCGCGGGCCTCCGCGCGGCGGCTCGAGATGTCGGCGATCAGCGCGCGATGGTAACGGAGATAGTATTGCGCCCATTCGGCCTGCTTGGGGATCTCGAGCAGGCGCAGCGCCTCGTCGGCCTCGTTGGCGGCGAGCTTCACCCACGCCCGCGCCAGGGCGCTGGTCAACTCGCCGATCGGTCCGCTGCCGGCGGCGACGAGGTGCTCGTCCGCCTTCTTGAGCTGGCCGTGCTTGAAGGCGGCGATGCCGAGGAACAGCCGCGCCATGCGGTGGTTGGGATGGCGCGTGGCGAGGTCGTCGGCGAGCAGGATCGCGCGCGGCCAGTTCGCCGCGGTGGTCTCCATCAGGAACGCCTGCTCGAGCAGGACCTCGTTGCCGGGATCGCGCTGCAGGGCGACGCGGTAGTAGTTCGCCGCCGTCTCGCTGTCGTGCTGGCTGCGTGCGAAGCGCCCGGCCAGATAGCTGCCGATCAGCGAGTTCGAGATGTCGACGGCCTCGGGCGGCGCCTCCTGGGTCGGCCGGGCGGCAACGTGCTCGATCGGCAACACCGTCGCGATACCTGCCAGCAACACAGCTCGCAGCAAGGCCGCGGCGCGCGGGGAGGCGAGGTGTCCGAGAGTTGATCGCATCGTGGTTTTCCCCAAGGGCCGAGGCCCTGATCGTGGCCCTTAATCCTGGTCCTGCTCCCGTTACGCGAACCGACCGCGCGCAGCTTTCCGGAACCGGACACCCGCCCGAGCAGAGGTCCGGATAAACACGGCGGTTTGGCGACCGATACAACGCCCGAGCGCGCAAATCACGCCGCTGAGAGCGCGCCGCCCAAACTCGCCGTTCACGGTCGCGCCCCGATCGCCGCGGGGCGGAAAGCCGTGCGGCCGGCGGGCTTGGCCGGCACGCCCTGTTCCGACCTCCGCCGTCAGGCGGAATTCCCGAAGCGGCCGCGACGCACATGGCCAACATGCAACATCGGGCCTGTCCCGGTCCGGGTCAAGTGCTTGCGGCACTTGTCTGTTTATGGACAGTTGACGGGTGACGGGATGGCTTCGCACCGGAACGGCGCATGAGCGCGGAACTCGATCATATTTTCGTCTACGGAACGCTGCTCGGCGCAGCGCGCGGCGCCTACGGACGAGCCGAACGGCGCCGCCTGACGCAGGAGGGCGAGCGGCTCGGCCCCGCCACCGTGCCGGGCCGGCTGCTCGATCTCGGACGCTACCCCGGACTGATTGCCGATGGGGAGGCCGGCGATGTCGTGCACGGCGAGGTTGTCGGGCTCAGGACGCCCGGACCGACCCTCGCCTGGCTCGACGCCTACGAGGGCGTGACGGCCGGCGGCGGCGAGGCCGACGAGTACGCGCGCGAACGGTGCGTCGCCACTCTCGGCGGCGGCAGCAGTATCGCGGTCTGGATTTATCGCTACCGGGGACCGATCGGCGGCCGGCCCCTGCTGAAGGGTGGCCGCTGGCCCGATCGATTCTGATCGGTCGCACTGATCCTCTCGTCGCCGAGTGCCGTAGCAGGCTCTGATTGCGTCCTCCCATGGCCGCTTCGCAGACCTGTAGCACCGTCCCTCGCGCCCGTTTTTTCCGGCGCGGCTCGAAACCGCGACAGCGGGCGAGGTGTCTGCCGACCGCTGGGAGGCGTGGTGGAGATGGGCCGGCGCGCGTCGGGGATCGGATCCCACCGCGTCGATGTTCGCGCGCCCGCGGTGTGCCGTTGCACGGGGACCAGAAGGATGGATCAGGGTCGGATGCTCCGGGTCGAGGTTCTGCCGTCGGAGGCCGGGCGTCGGGAACGCTCGGTCGTGATCTCGAACGGCACGGACGCCAACGTCGTCAAGACGGTGTCGGTCGGCTCCCTGCAGCAGTTGATGCGACTGCTGTCGGAATCGAACGTGGCGCTACTCGACGCTATCCGCGTCGCGAGCCCGCGCTCGGTGGCGGAGCTGGCGCGCCTGACAGGACGGCCGAAGGCGAGCCTGATGCAGACCCTGCGTCGCCTGGAGCGGTTCGGGCTGGTCACGTTCCGGTCGACGACCGGACGGCGCAAGATGCCGGAGATCGTCTGCGACACGGTGCGGCTCGACATGGTGCTCGCCGGCGGCCGCGACGGTACCGGCCCGGTCAACGGCCACGGACACCACAACGGCCACGGCGCAGGCTGAGCCGGTCGGGCTCGCAATGCACACGTCCCGGTAGCGGCCGGCCTCAGTGCGGCGCCGTGGCGGCGAAGGCCGGGACGTCGCGATCGAAGGCCGCGAGCCAGTCGACGAGGCGCGGCCGCTCCGACCGCCAGCGGCCGTCGTGGCGGAGATCGAGGTAGCCGAGGGCGGCGGCGAGGCTTACGTCGCCGTAGTCCGGCCGGCCACGCCATGCGGGCGGCGCGGCGTCGAGGCCGGCGAGGGCGGCGTCGATCTTCGACTGTTGCCGCTGGCACCACGGCGCGCTGCGCAGCTCCTGCGGCCGGAAGCGCGTCTCGTAGACGATGAGCAGCGCCGCCTCCATGATGCCGTCGGCGAGTGCGCCGAGCCGCAGCACGCGATAGCGGTCGGAGCCGGAGGGCGGGATCAGCCGCGGCTCGGGCGCGAGGCTGTCGAGGTAGTCGCAGATGACGCGGCTGTCGTAGAGCTCGACGCCGTCGGGAAGCACCAGCACCGGGATCTTCTGCAGCGGGTTGTGGCGCTTCAGGACGTCGTTGTCCGGCCGGCTGGTGTCGACGGCTTCGACCGTGATGCCGTCCATTACCCCCTTGAGGATCGCCGTCATCTTGACGCGCCGGCCGAACGGCGAGGCGGGAGCGGAGTAGAGCGTCATCATGGCGGAGCCTCGTCGGCGGGCGATGCCGTGACGGCACGCTCCGGCTGCCGAACGTAGTGATCGGCCAAGCCCGGTGCAACACGTCGCACGCAGGGAATGCGGACGGCGCGCGAGGGCGTGCCCGCGAGGGGGCAACGGGCGAGGAGGGGGGAACTGGCCGGCGCGCCGCGCGATACCCTCACCGCACGGCACGGCACCCCGCAGTACCGTACCAGCCAGCTCCCTCCCTGCGACCATAGTCGCAAGGTGCGCCCGCCGCTGCGGCGAAATTCGGCAGAACTGTTTCCGCGTGCGCGGCCGTTGCATTTCTCCGGCCACGGAGCATCGCGACCCGGAGGCCCGGAGGCCCGGAGGCCCGGAGGCCCGGAGGCCCGGAGGCCCTGAGGCCCTGAGGCCCTGAGGCCCGGCCAGGCCCGGCCCGGCGCGTCAGCCCGCCGCCTCGGCGTCGACGGCATCGGCCGCGGCGACGGCGGCCTCGTAAGCCTCGCCGGCCTCGAGCCAGGCGTCCTCGGCCGCCGCCAGCCGCTTGGCCAGGTGCCCGCGCTCGACCAGCGCCTTCTGCGCCGCGGCGGGATCGCGCGTGTAGAAGTCCGCCTCGCCGAGACGTTCGTCGAGCCGGGCGAGCGCGGCGGTCAGCGTC
>JAKAML010000200.1 GCA_021812845.1 Pseudomonadota bacterium | reverse complement strand
TCTGCGGCGGCGCCGCGTTCGCGGCGTCGGGCATGAAGCCCGGGGAATGGTCTAACGAAGCCGGATCGCCCTTGGGGCGCAGCCGGCCGCGGCGTCGGGGGAGGAAAGCATGGACGTGAACGAGGCGCCGCGCCGGTCGTTCCTGTTCTCGTTCGGCATCGACCGCCTGGGGCTCGTCGCGCTCCGGGCGCCCTATCTGTCGGCGCTGCTGATCGCCGTTCTCACCGCTTTCGCCGTGCTCGGGGTGATGCGGCTCAAGGTCGACGACAGTCTGTCCGAGCTGTTCCGCACCGACACCCGCGAGTTCCGCCAGTACGAGGAGATCGACCGCCGCTTCCCGTCGAGCGAGTACGACGTGCTGGTCGTGGTCGAGGGTCCGGATCTCCTGAAGCGGGCCCAGCTCGAGGCCTTCGGGCGGACGGCGGTCGAATTGCAGCTCGCCGACGGCGTCGGCGGGCTCGTATCGATGCTTTCCGCCCGCGACAAGCCGGACCCCTCGGGCTACGCGCCGCCGCTGGTCCCCGACGACCTGCCGGAAGGGGCTGCTTACGACGCGGTCGTCGAGCGGCTGCGGGACAACGACGTGGTCAAGGGCAAGTTCCTGTCCGACGACGGCCAGCTCGCCCTGATCGTGCTCGCGCTCGAGCGCAAGACCGTCGAGGAGCGCTCGCCCGCCGCCGTCATCGGCGGCATCGACAAGGCCGTGTCCGAGGGGCTCGCCGGCTCCGGGCTGACCTACAAGCTGACCGGCGCGCCGGTGATGCAGCTCGAGATCCGCAACGCCGTCGAGCGCGACCGGCTGGTCTACAACGGGCTCGGCTTCGTGGTCGGCATCGTCATCGCCTATCTCTTCTTCCGCCGCATCTCGCTGACGCTGATCGCCGTGCTCGGCCCGTCGATCGCGATCCTGTGGACGCTCGGCGTGATCGGCGGCCTCGACTATCGGCTGAACCTGTTCATCAACGTCATCACGCCGCTGATCCTGGTGTCGGGGTTCTCGGATTCGATGCATCTCGTGTTCGCGATCCGTCGCGACGTGCTCGCCGGCGTCGATCGCGTCCAGGCGGCGCGCAACGCCGTGCGCGACGTCGCGCCGGCCTGCCTCCTGACGGCAATGAACGCCTCCCTCGCGCTGGTCTCGTTCGCCTTTGCCGAAAGCGCCCTGATCCGCACCTTCGGCCAGGCGGCGCTCTTGGCGGTGGCGATCTCCTACATCGCCGTCGCCGTGGTGGTGCCGACGCTCGCCGCGCTCCTGATCCGGCCCGAGACGGGGCCTGTCTCGAAGCCCGGCGGCGACGAGACGGGAGGGGTCGGCGTCCTGCAGCGGCTGACCGACGGCATCATCGGGCGGGTGATCGAGCGGCCGCTGCTGTTCACCCTGCTCGGGCTCGCGGCGGTGGTCACGACCGGCCTCGCCTACGTGCAATTGACGCCGCACTACCGCCTCGCCGACCAGGTGCCCGACAAGGCGCAGGCGCTGGCGGCCACAGGGCGGCTCGACCAGAAGCTGACCGGCGCCAACCCGATGCACGCCATGATCCAGTGGAAGGACGGGCAATCGCTCTATGATCCGGCGACGCTCGAGGTCATCGCCAAGACGCACAGCGTGCTCGAGACCCAGGCCGGGCTCGGCAACGTCTGGTCGCTCGACAGCCTCCGGCGCTGGCTGGCGGCGGCGGGCGACACCAGCATCGAGACGGTCAGGAAATACGTCGGCGTCCTGCCCGAGCACCTGACGCGGCGGTTCATCGACAAGGACGAGACGGCGGTGCTCGTGACCGCGCGGCTGCCGGACGTCGACGCCAGCGAGATCCTGCCGGTGGTCGAGAAGCTCGATCGCGCGCTCGAGCCCGTGCGCGAGGCCCATCCGGGCTACGAGATCGCGGTGACGGGCCTGCCGGCCATCGCGGCGCGCAACTCGGCGAAGCTCATCGGCGAGCTCAACTGGGGCCTCGTCGGCGACATGTTCGTGATCTTTGTCTTCCTGGCGCTCGCCCTGCGCTCGATCCTGCCCGGCGTCACCAGTATCCTGCCGTCGATGTTCCCGATCTTCGCCACCGGCGCGCTGCTGTGGGTGTCGGGGGAGGGGCTCCAGTTCGCCTCCATCATCGCCATCACGGTGGCGTTCGCGCTCGCGATCGATTCGACGATCCACTTCCTCAACCGCTTCCGGCTCGAGGAGGACAGCCTCGGCGGCCGGCCGGGAACCGAGCGCGCGGCTCTGATGGCGACCGCGCACCACATCGGCCCGGCGGTGGTCCTGACCACCATCGTGCTCGCCCTCGGCCTCGGCGTGACGATGCTGTCGCACCTGCCGTCGCTGAGGCTGTTCGGCCGGCTCGCCGCGGTGTGCCTGTTCGCGTCGCTGATCGGCCAGCTCGTCATCCTGCCGGCCTCGATCGCGCTCTACCGCCGCTACATCCCGCGCGAGGGCTGAGCCGACCCTCGCGGCGCGACGCTACGACCTGGGGATAGAGGTCGCGCGCGGGTCGATCGTCCCGCTGCGGCGTGGTGCAATCCCCTCGGTTGCGAATCGGGAGGTGCCGCATGGTCGCGTTGAGGAAGAACGTCGCGCCGAAATCCGTAGCGCGGGCGGACGCGTTCCTGGGCGTCGTGCGATCGGCCCGCGGCTTCACCTGGCGCGAGCGCCTCGAGCCGGGGCGCCAGGCGCTCGCGACCGCGATCAGCCAGCAGAACGACCTGCCGGAGCTCCTGGGCCGCGTGCTCGCCGCGCGCGGCGTCGGGCTCGAGGACGTCGAGACCTTCCTCGATCCGACCATCAAGGCGCTGATGCCCGACCCGTCGGTCCTCGTCGACATGGACCGCGCGGCGGCCCGACTCGCCGACGCCGTCGAGCGCGGCGAAAGGGTCGCGATCTTCGGCGACTACGACGTCGACGGCGCGGCGTCGTCGGCGCTCCTGGCACGGTTCCTCGCGCATCATGGCACGCCGTCGCGGATCTACATCCCCGATCGCATCTTCGAAGGCTATGGCCCGAACGCTGAGGCGATCGCGATGCTCGCCGGCGAAGGGGCCCGGCTGGTCGTGACGGTGGACTGCGGCACCACGAGCTTCGCGCCGCTGGCCAGCGGGCGCGGGCTCGGCATCGACATCGTCGTCCTCGATCACCACCAGGCCGACGAGCGCCTGCCGGACGTCCACGCCGTCGTCAACCCGAACCGGCAGGACGACGTCTCGGGGCTCGGCCATCTCTGCGCCGCGGGCGTCGTGTTCATGACCCTCGTCGCCACCCAGCGCGAGCTGCGTCGCCGCGGCGCCTACGGAGCGCGCCGCGCCGAGCCGCAGCTTCTCGAGTGCCTCGATCTCGTCGCTCTCGCCACAGTGGCGGACGTCGTGCCGCTCACAGGTCTCAACCGCGCCTTCGTGACCAAGGGGCTGGCGGTGATGCGCGGCCGCCGCAACACGGGCCTCAGGTCGCTCGGCGACGCCGCCGGGCTCAACCAGGCGCCGACGCCCTATCATCTCGGTTTCATCCTCGGGCCGCGCATCAACGCCGGCGGGCGCATCGGCGACGCCGCACTCGGCGCGCGGCTGCTGTCGACGGAGGACGAGGCGGAGGCGGCGCGGATCGCGGTGCTGCTCGACAAGCTCAACAAGGAGCGGAAGGCGATCGAGACGCGGATGCTCGAGGAGGCGATGGCGGAAGCCGATCGCCAGGTCGACGAGAATCCGGCGCTGCCGATCGTGATTGCCGGGTCGGAAGCCTGGCACAAGGGCGTGGTCGGCCTCGTCGCGAGCCGGCTCGTCGAGCGCTTCCGGCGGCCGAGCTGCGTGATCTCCTGGGAATCGAAGGACGAGGGCACGGGCTCCCTGCGCTCGGTGCCCGGCGTCGACATCGGCGGCGCGGTGCGTGCCGCGGTCGCCGCCGGCCATCTCGTCAAGGGCGGCGGCCACGCCATGGCTGCGGGGCTCACCGTCTCGCGCGCCAAATTCCCGGCGCTGCGCGACTACCTGACCGCGGCACTTGCAACGACGAGTGCGGCGGCGCGCGACAGCGCCGCGCTCGAGATCGACGGCGCGCTGACGCCGGGTGCGGTCGACGACGGCCTCATGGCGATGATCGAGAAGGCAGGGCCCTACGGCCAGGGCAATCCGCAGCCGCGGTTCGCATTCCCCGCCCATCGCGTGAAGTTCGCCAAGATCGCCGGCGAGGCCCATGTGCGCTGCGTGCTCGAGGCCGGCGACGGCTCGCGCATCGACGCCATCGCCTTCCGCGCCGCCGGACAGCCCGTGGGTGACCTGATCGTCAATTCCGGCGGGATGCCGATCCACGTCGCGGGTCACCTCCGGCGGGACACCTGGGGCGGACGGGAACGGACGGA
>JAKAML010000199.1 GCA_021812845.1 Pseudomonadota bacterium | reverse complement strand
GCGGCCGCACGCCCGCCGTCGAGGCGGTATTGATGATGACGCCGCCGCCCCGCGCCTCCATGACCGGGACCACTGCCAGCGTCGCGAGATAGATTGCCTTCACGTTGACGGCATAGATGCGGTCGAACTCGTCCTCGGTGACCGTCAGGAGCGACTGGTTGCGGTGCGTGAACCCGGCATTGTTGACCAGGATGTCGAGGCCGCCCAGCACCTCGGCCGCGGTGCCAACCATGGCCTCGACGTCGCCCCGCCGCGTCACGTCGGTGCGGGTCGCGATCGCCGCACCCCCGATCGAGCGCGCGACGGCGAGCGCGGCATCGCCGTCGACATCGGCCACGAGCACTTTCGCGCCCTCCCGCGCATAGGCCTCGGCGATGCCGCGGCCGAAGCCCGAGCCCGCACCGGTGACGATCGCAACCTTGCCCGCGAGCCGCATGGCCGCCTCCGGTTCCGCTTCAGCCGCGCCGGCCGGTCGGCGCCGCGGCGCGCTCCACCGCCTCGATCCGGTACGGGCTCGCCGGGTAGGTGCCGAGAATACGATGCTCGGCGGAGAAGAACGACAGCTCCTCGAGCGCGAGCCGGACCGCGCGGTCGGCGGGATGGCCCTCGATGTCGGCGAAGAACATCGTCGCGTTGAACGTGCCCTCGGTCTGGTAGCTCTCGAGCTTGGTCATGTTGACGCCGTTGGTGGCGAAGCCGCCGAGCGCCTTGTAGAGCGCCGCCGGGACGTTGCGGACGCGAAAGATGAAGGTCGTCACGACCGGCCCGTCGCCGGGCTCGGCGTCGTCGGGCTCGGGCGACAGGATGACGAAGCGGGTGGTGTTGTGGGCTTCGTCCTCGACGTCGGTCGCCAGGATCTCGAGCCCGTAGATCTCCGCCGCGAGGCGCGACGCGATGGCGGCGACGGCCCGGTCCCCGCTCTCCGCGACCATGCGCGCCGAGCCCGCGGTGTCGGCTTCCGGCACCGGCTTCAGGCCGAGCTTCCTCAGCGTGTTGCGGCATTGGCCGAGCGCCTGGGTGTGGGAGAGCACGCGCTTCACCGTCGCGAGCGAGGCGCCGGGAATCGACATGAGCTGGTGTCTAACGCGCAGGAAGTGCTCGCCGACGATGTAGAGATCGGCGTTCGGCAGCAGGTGATGGATATCGGCGACCCGGCCGGCGACCGAGTTCTCGATCGGGATCATGGCGAGATCGACCTCGCCCGACTTCACCGCCGCCAGCACGTCCTCGAAGGTCGGATAGGCGCGCGGCTCCATGGCCGGGTAGACCTCGGCGCAGGCCATGTGCGAGTTGGCGCCGGGCTCACCCTGATAGCCGATGGAGCCCAGCCGCCGCGAGCCAAGCTGCGCATTGTCCGCGGCGGGCGCGGCGGACGCGCGGGATTTCGTTGGCATGTCGGGACCGTATCGTTGTGGCAGGATCGGGGAGACGGCCCTCGCGACGCGCTGCCGGGCCGGTGAAGCGAAAGACGCGCGGCGGGCGTCACCCAGCGGGCGGGGCGCCCGCAGACTTCCGCAACAGCGCCGTGGCCCGCTCGAGATCGGCGGGAGTATCGACACCGAGCGGAACCGTGTCAACGACGGCCACGTCGATCCTCATGCCGTCCTCGAGCGCGCGCAGTTGCTCGAGCCGCTCGCGCCGCTCGAGCGTCGACGGCGGCAGCGAGACGAAGCGCTCGAGCGCGCTGCGCCGGTAGGCGTAGATGCCGATGTGGTGGTAGAGCGGACCATCGCCGTGGGGCGCCGTCGCGCGCGTGAAGTAGAGCGCCCGGAGGCGTCCGGGAGCCCCCGCGACCGGCGTGCCGACCACCTTGACCACGTTGGGATTGCCGCGCTCCTCGGGATCGGTGATGGCGGCCGCCAACGTGGCAATGTTGGGGCCCTTGGTTCTCAACGGAGCCACGCAGGCGGTGACGAGCCTGGGCTCGAGCGTCGGCAGGTCGCCCTGGAGGTTGACCACGACCTCGGCGTCGCCGTCGGGATCGACCCGGCTCAGCGCCTCGAACACGCGGTCGGACCCCGAGGCGTGATCGGGTCGGGTCAAGACCGCCTCCCCGCCGGCGCGACGGACCGCGGCCACGATCTCGTCGCTGTCGGTCGCCACCACCACCCGGCCCGCCTCCGCCGCCATGGCGCGCCGCCAGACGTGGACGATCATCGGCTCGCCGAGGATGTCGGCCAGGGGCTTGCCCGGCAGGCGCGACGCCTGCATCCGCGCCGGTATGACGATCAGTGTCTGAACCATGGATCTCGCCGTCCGTTGCCGCGCCCCTGCGGGGCCCGGGAGCCGCCGGTCGCCCCACCGGCGCGTGGCGGTCCGGGTGACAATTGGTCTCGCCGGAACGCACTAGACCGAACCGAAGTCGGGTTGCAAGTAGGGGGCGGTTTCATGTAGTGGGGCGATGAATGCCGAGAGGCGGTCGGCGCGCCGCCGTCCCGTGGCGCGCTCCGGCCCGGGCTCCGCCCGGCCGCGGCGACGGCCGACGCCTCCAGTGCGCCGCGCCGCTGCCCTCACGGGCACTGCCGAGGCGCCGTCGCACCGAGTGAAATCCAGCCAGGAAAAGGCCTGCTCCATGACGCAATACGATCTGACCAAGACGGCGGGCGCGGTGCTCGCGGCCCTGCTGGTGATCGTCGGCATGAAGACGTTCATCGAGATTCGCATGTCGAGCCATGGCCATGGCAAGGCCGTCCTCGGCTACGCCCTGCCCGATCCGTCGGCCACGGGCGGCGCGGCCAAGGCAGCGGCCGCCCCCGCCGCGGCGGCGTTCAGCGTCGCCCAGGTTGCAGAGGCGCTGCCGAAGGCGAACGCCGACAACGGCAAGGATCTGTTCAAGAAGTGCGCGACCTGCCACACGGTCGACAAGGGCGGCAAGACGTTGTCGGGCCCCAATCTCTTCGGTCTCGTCGGCCGGCCCAAGGGCTCGGTGGCGGGCTTCGGCTACTCGGAGGCGATCAAGGGCAAGGGCGGCGCCTGGACCTACGAGGATCTGGCCCAGTTCGTCCACAACCCGAAGGGCTTCGCGCCGGGCAACAAGATGTCGTTCGCCGGCCTGCCGGCCGTCGGCGACGTCGCCGATCTCCTGGCCTATCTGCGCACCCTGGCCGACAGCCCGGCCCCGCTGCCGGGCAAGTAGGCCCCGTCGCGAGCCACGGCGCCGCGCGCCTCGGCGCCCATCTCGCCCAGGCCGGGAAATGACAACGAGTTAACTCGCACTCGACGCCCATTTTTGCGACCCTGCCATCAGCTTGGCGGGGTCGCATCGCTTTGTGCTATGGGCTACGGGCCCGGCCGGAGCGATCCGCCGCTTCGCGGGCGCGTAGCTTCTAGGCGGGAGGGCGGCCGCCGGCCGTCTCCGACCGACGCCCGTGCACTCGTGGAGGGACGTGAGCCCGATGACCGATCCGACGCGCTCGAGCCGCGGCAGAACCGCCGGCCGACCGGCCCGAACCCTCGTCGCGCTGCTCCTGGCGCTTCCCGCCGTCGCCGCGCCGAACGCCGACGCTGCCGAGCCCCAGCGCCTTCACGCCCTGTCGCTGGTCGGCAAGCCGAAGTTCGACGCAGGCTTCAAGCACTTCGACTGGGTCAACCCCGAGGCACCGAAGGGCGGGGTGCTGCGGCTGGCCGCCATCGGCGGCTTCGACAGCCTCAATGCCGTCAGCATCCAGGGCAACAGCGCCTCGGGGCTGTCGCTCGTCGACACCGCGCTGATGGACAACAGCCCCGACGAGCCCTCGACGCAATACTGCCTCGTCTGCGAGTGGGTCAGCCATCCCGACGACTTCTCCTCGGCCACCTTCAAGCTGCGCGACATCGCCCGCTTCGCGGATGGGCAGCCGATCACGCCGGAAGACGTGATCTTCAGCCTCGAGGCGACCAAGGCGGCCAATCCGCAATACGCCCTCTACTACAAGAACGTCGTCAAGGCGGAGAAGACCGCCGAGCGGGAAGTGACCTTCCGCTTCGACATGAAGGGCAATCGCGAGCTGCCGACTATCGTCGGACAACTGAAGGTGCTGCCGAAGCACTACTGGACCGCCAAGGGCGCCAACGGCGAAACGCGGGATCTCGCGAAGTCGACGCTCGAAGCGCCCATCGGCGGCGGCCCGTATCGGATCAAGTCGTTCGAGCCCGGCCGGACCATCGTCTACGAGCGCAACAAGGACTATTGGGCGCGGTCGCTCCCGGTCGAGGCGGGGCGGCACAACTTCGACGAGATTTCCTACGTCTACTACCGCGACGTGCTGCCGGCGTTCGAGGCGTTCCGCTCGGGCTCGATCGACGTCTGGTCGGAGACGAGCGCCAACCGCTGGAACACGCAGTACGAGATCGATGCCGTCAGGAAG
>JAKAML010000198.1 GCA_021812845.1 Pseudomonadota bacterium | reverse complement strand
GGGACGCCGATCGTGGCGCTCGAAGGCGTGACGCGCATCCTGACCGACGGCCCCGCTCCCGTCACCCTCGTCGCCGACATCGATCTCGAGGTCGCGCCCGGCGAGGTGGTGGCCGTGACCGGGCCCTCGGGCTCGGGCAAGTCGTCGCTGATCTACCTGATCGGGCTCCTCGACGAGCCGACGCGCGGCACCGTCCGCCTCGCCGGCCGCGACGCCACCCGCGCCGGTCGCACCGAGCGCGAGCGGATGCGGCTCGAGAGCATCGGCTTCGTGTTCCAGTTCCACTTCCTGCTGCCCGAGTTCTCGGCGCTCGACAACGTCCTGCTGCCGATGCGGAAGCTCGGCCGCTTGGGGGATGTGGCGATGCACCATCGCGGGCTCGAGCTTCTCGGCCGCTTCGGGCTCGCGGCCGCGGCCGCAAAGCGGCCGCACCAGTTGTCGGGCGGCGAGCGCCAGCGCGTGGCGATCGCCCGCGCGCTCGCCAACGATCCGCTCCTCGTCATCGCCGACGAGCCGACCGGCAATCTCGACAGCCGCAACTCGGCGCTGGTTTTCGATCTGTTCCGCCGCATGACGCGGGACGAGGGCAAGGCGGTGATCGTGGTGACCCACGATCTCGATCTCGCGCGCACCGTGGACCGCCAGATCCGGCTGGTCGACGGGCGCGTGGTGGCCGAGGATGACGCGCCGCGTCGGGACGGCCGGGGCGGGCGCTAGTGCTGTGGCGCAGTCATTCGGCTCCCACTCGCGGCAGGCATTCCAACCAAATGACTGCGCCTGAAACAGCACTAGAAACAAAAGCTTGCTACTGTTCCTTTGGCGCATACATTTGCTCGCGACCGCGCAACGAACGGGATGCAGATGTTTGCGCCGGAACACTAGCGTCCCGAACCGCAAATACCGACCCATTTGCAGCGGCCTCTTTCGGTATTTGCGGTTCAAAAGGGACGTTAGCAATATCATGGGCTTAGTGTGGTGCGTGGCTCGCAATTGCCGACTTGGAACCCGCCGCGATTCTTGGTCGGCAATTGCGAGGCACCACACTAGGGGAGGGCGGCGATGACGGACACGAGCGACGACGAGAGGCGATTTTCGATCGCGGGCCGCGTGCGGCTCTCGGCGAGCCCGCTCGGCGGCCGGGTGGTCGAGCTCGAGCACGGCGGGGCGCGGGCGGTCGTGTCGCTGCTCGGCGGGCAGGTGCTGAGCTACGTCCCGGCCAAAGGCGCCGCCGACGTGCTGTGGCTGTCGCCACAGGCGCGCATCGCGCCGGGGAAGTCGATCCGCGGCGGCATCCCGCTCTGCTGGCCGTGGTTCGGCCCCCACGCCTCCGATCCGTCGCAACCCGCGCATGGTGTGGTGCGGACGGCTCCGTGGCAGGTTGGAGACAGCGGAGCGGGCACGGACGGCGCCACGGTCCGCCTGTTCTGGTCCGGCGGGGATGCGGCGCAGGGTGCGGTCGCGACCGGGCTCGGCGTCGCGGTCGTCGTGACGCTCGGCGGCCGGCTCACGGTCGACCTCGTCACGACGAACGGCGGCGCCACCGCGGTCACCATCTCGCAGGCGCTCCATTCCTATCTCGCGGTCGGCGACGTGACGCGGATCGCCATCGAGGGTCTCGACGGGCGCGACTACATCGACAAGGTCGACGGCGGCCGGATCAAGCGGCAGCACGGTCCGCTGGTGATCGACGGCGAGGTCGATCGCGTGTTCCAGGCTACCGGCGACCGCGTCACGGTCGCCGATCCCGTGCTCGGGCGGCGGATCGCGATCGGCAAGTCCGGCAGCACCTCGACCGTCGTCTGGAATCCCTGGGTCGCGAAGGCGGCGCGACTGGGCGACCTCGGCCCCGCGGGGCACCTGCCGTTCGTCTGTGTCGAGACGGCGAACGCGGGCTCGGACACGCGCAGCCTGGCGCCGGGAGCGACCCACGTTCTCCGGACGGAGATCGCGTCCGAGCCGCTGTGATCCGGGATGCGCCGCCGGCGGCGCTCCCTCCTGGGCTCAGCCCTGGCCGCCGTCCCTCGCGGCGAAGGCGGCCGGATCGAGCTGCGGCACGAGCTCGGCCGTGTCCTTGGCGCGGCGCACCCGACCGTCGAACTCGGCGCCCTCGGAGATGGCGAGCGTGCCGTGGGTGATGTCGCCCTCGACCCTAGAGGTCGGGTGCAGCACGACGTTCTGGCCCTTGATCGCGCCGCGCACCCCGCCGCGCACCTCGACCGTCTCCGCCGTGACCGTGCCGATCACCGAGCCCTCCGGCCCGATCGTCACCTTGCGGCCGTTGATGTCGCCGCGCACGTCGCCGTCGATCTGCAACTGGTGCTTGGAGATGATCGTGATCTTGTCGCCGAGGATCGTCAGGTCGGTGCCGATCACCGACGCGGTCAGCTCGGCGGCGGCCCCGAACGGCGACGGAGCGGCGGGGGTCGGTGTCGCCATGGCGCCGAAGCTCGGCAGCGGATTGGAGGGCTGAGCGGCCGGCTTCGGCGGCTCGGGCAGTCTGTTGTCGGAGCTCGATCCGCGGCCGAACATTTTACGCTACTCCCCTTTGAACGAGACGTCGTCGTGATTGCGGCAGGCCACTCGGGGCCGATCGCCCCCCGGCAGGTCGATGACGGCGGACACGGGCGCCGCGGGGCGGAGATGCCCGCCCAGCCTGTCGCCACCCCCCGCCGCACCGGACCATGCCGGTATGGTGCCATTGTGTCGAGCATGAGCACCACCGTTGCCGTTCCGGCAAGGTAAATCTTGGCGGGCGTTGAAGCCGGGCCACAGCCCGTCCGCGGCCGAATTCTCAAGGGGCGCGGCCGGCGGCGGCGAGCGGCCACGCCAGGATCAGGACCAGCGCGAGCCCGGCCAGGGGCAGCCACGGCCCGGCAATGTCGAGCGCCACGGCGCGCAGGATCGCCAGCGCCACCGCGCCGTCCCGGCCGAGGCCGAAGAACGTCATCCAGTAGCCGATCTGGCCGGCCGCGAGCAGGATCACCGGGGCGGCGACCGCCACAGCCCGCCACGGCGAGACGCCGAGCGTCCGGTAGCGGCGGGCGAGCACGAGGCCCGCGGCCACGGCGGACGGCATCGCGACCGTCGCCACGCCATAGATGTCGAACCAGCGCTCGCCCGCGACCGGCCGCAGGAGCAGCGCCGCGAGCACCGCGCCGAGGCCGAGCGTCGCCATCGCGCCCAGGTAGTCGGTGCGGTTCATGGTCCCCGTCCGCGCAGGCGCTTCGCGCCGCGGGCTGCCCCGCCGCCGGCCGGCACCCCGCAGTTTTTTTGCCGCCGGCTCATTGACGTTCCACGGTTGCGACCAGATCTCAACTTCGAACTGTGAACGGCCGCCCGTTTCGCGTCGCTGCGACTCTGTGTAGCTTCCTCGCGCATCGGATCGTGGGCGTCCGGGTCGGTCGAACAACGGGCAGGAAAGGCTCCCATCATGCGTTCTTCCATTCACGCGAGCACGAACGGGCGCGGCATGAGATCGGCGCTGGCGGCGCTCGGCGCCGTGCTGCTCTCCGCCGGCGCCGCGCAGGCGGCCGATCTGGCGGGATCGTGGAGCGGCAGCGGCTCGATCATGCTGCCGTCCGGCGCGCGGGAGAACGCCCGCTGCAACGTCTCCTACAGCAAATCGGGCGGCGCCGGCGGCTACACCGCGTTCGCCACCTGCGCGACGAAGTCGGCACGCGTCACCCAGTCGGCCAAGCTGCGCCGCGTCGGCGGCAACGCCTACGAAGGCAGTTTCTACAACAACGAGTATAACGTGTCGGGATCGATGTCGGTCACGGTCTCGGGCGCGAGCCAGTCGGTCTATCTGTCGGGCGGCGGCGGCGAGGCGAGCTTCCGCCTGTCGCGGCGCTGAGCCGGCGGCGGTCTTCGGGCGGTCATCGTCCGAGACGGCGTTTCTGGAGCGGGCGGCGACCGACCGATTGACCGACCGGTTGCCGGCCGTCATGGTCCGCGGCTCGTCGTCCGCGCCGCCGCGCGTCAGACCGGGAACTGCTCGGGGGCGACGCCGCAATCGACCAGGAAGCGGCGGATCTGCTGCACCTCCTCCTTCGGCACCGAATGGTTGGCGTGGTGGAACAGCACGGTGTGGCCCTTGAGGGTCACAGCGACGCGGGCGCCGGAGCGGTCCTCGAGTTCGGCGCCGAGCTCCCTGAGCACCGACTGGACGTCGTTGAAGTCGATGTTGGCGCTGATCGGGTGCGCGAAAAGCTGGTGCAGGATTTTGCGGTGGCGGTGGTTCATTCCGGGCTCCGGTGGACGTGGACTCCGCGGCGGCCGTGTGCCGTGCGCGATCAGCCGCAGGGTGCGCCGCCCCGCCCGGGCGCTCATTGCGCCCGGTCAATTCCCGCTTGCCCGGTCGATCGCG
>JAKAML010000197.1 GCA_021812845.1 Pseudomonadota bacterium | reverse complement strand
CACGCCCGCGAGACCATCCTGCGATGCGCCAACGCCCTCGCTCGGACCCTCGCCGACGCGCCAAGGGTGGCATTCCGTCTCATCCGGCCCGTCTTAGCCGGGGAATGAGGCTGTCCGCCGGCAGTTGACGGCGAGGATGCCGCCGCACTACGCCGTTGAGGGCGCCGCAAGGGCGGCAGCACCCCCGCGATGCCGAGCGACATCATGAGCGAGATCAGCGAGCCCCGACGCCCCGTCGTCCAGTCGATCTACCGCTATCCGATCAAGGCGTTCTCGGCCGAGCGCCTGCCGCGCGTCACCCTGTCGCCGGGTCAGACGCTCCCCTTCGACCGCGCCTACGCGATCGAGAACGGACCCGGCCGCTTCGATCCGGAGGCGCCGCGGCATCTGCCCAAGGTCACGTTCCTGACGCTGATGCGCGACGAGCGGATCGCCACGCTCGACACCGCCTTCGACGATGCCACCGGGACGATGACCATTTTCCGCGGCGGCAAGCAGGTCGCGCGCGGACAATTGTCGACCCGCCTCGGCCGCCAGATGATCGAGCAGTTCCTGGCCGCATATCTCCGGGCCGAGCTGCGCGGCGCGCCGCGCGTCGTCTCCGCCCCGGGCCACAGCTTCTCCGACGTGGCGGCGAAGTGCCTGCACATCGTCAACCTGGCGTCGCTGCGGGAGCTGGAGCGCGCGGTCGGACGCCCGGTCGATCCGCTCCGCTTCCGCCCGAACGTGGTCATCGACGGCCTCCCGCCGTGGGCCGAGTTCGGCTGGATCGGCCGCGAGATCGCGCTCGGCGCCGCGCGCCTCGAGGGCCTCGACAAGACCCAGCGCTGCGCGGCGACCAACGTCGAGCCGTCGACCGGCCATCGCGACATGGCGGTCCCGGCCGTGCTCGAGCGCACCTGGGGCCACTCCGATTTCGGCATCTACGCGCGCGTGACGACGGGCGGCGACATCGTCCTCGGCGACCGCGTCGTGGCGGATTGACGAGCAGGATCGAGGGTCGGCCCGGACCTCGGCCGGGAGCCCGGCTCATGGCGGCGGCAATCGCCGCGGCCATGAGCCCGCTGTCGTCCCTTGCCCGCGAGCCGAAGCATCGACCTCGACCAGACTCACGTCATGGCCGGTCTCCGGGCCGGCCATCCGGGGCGGCCTTCCGGGGCGGCCTTCCGGGGCGGCCTGTGCGATGAGCGAAGTCTGGATGGCCGGGTCAGGTCGGGCCATGGAGCTCCATGGAGTGGAAGGGGAGGCTTCTGTGGTCGCAGCCTCTGCTCGCGGGGATCACTCCTGATCGTCGCCGGCGGCGGCGGCTGGCGCCGGCTGCGCCGCACCGGCCTCGCCGCTGTCGTCACGCCGTGGACGGCGGACCGGCCGGCGCAGGAACTCCGGCTGCTCGTGCTGCAGGCCCTGCGGCTGGAAGCGCTCGCGGCGGCGCGGCGGACCGTCGGACGCTCCGCCCTCGCCGCCCGGCTGGCCGGCACGCTCGATCCGCTCGGGACGCTCCCCGCGCTCCGGCCTTTCCGGCCGATCGAAGCCCCGGTCGCCCCGCTCCGGTCGGTCCGGGCGCTCCTGACGCTCGGAGCGCTCCGGGCGCTCTCCGCGGTCCTGGAAGCCCGCGCCCCGCGGCTCGCCGGAATGCCGGTCCCGCGGCGGATAGCGGTGCTCGCCGCGCTGCTGGTGGTCCTGCCGGTGCTCCCCGCGCGGTTGACGGGGCTCGAACCGCTGACCGCCTTCGAACCGCTGCGGCGGCATCGTCGGTGGCTGCTCGCCGAGACCGATCGCCGTCGCGCCGCCGACGACCGCGTCGTCACCGTCGTCTTCGCCGAAATCGGCGCCGTTCTCGCCCGGATCGGCGCCGAACGGCGGCCGCTGCCGCGGCATCGCGCCGACGCCCGGATCGCCGCCCTGCGCGATCTGCTGCTCGCGATAGGCGAGGATGATGCGGTTGTAGTGCTCCGCATGTTGCAGGTAGTTCTCGGCCAGCACTGGATCGCCCGACGACTGGGCGTCTCGCGCCAGCGCCATGTATTTCTCGGCGATGTGCGCCGGCGTGCCACGGAGCTTGACGTCGGGTCCGCTGCTTTCGTAGCTGCGCGCCAGGGGATTCTGGCCTTTGCGCTGGCCGTTGTTGTTGTGATTGTTGTTGTTGTTGCGGCCGCGACCTCGGCGGTTCTGCTGTCCCTGCCTCATGGGCTCCATTCTTCCATAGCTGTACTTCGATCGCCGGCTCGTTCAGCCGGTTGGATCATCCTGTCGTCGTGTTTCGAGGGTCGTCGCCCTATTTTCGAGCTTCATTCCCGGCTTTTCCCGGCCTCGTCCCGCGCCGACTCGTGCGGCGCGAACAACCCGGCGACCCTCGGCCGCCGTTCACCCTGTCGACTATCGACTTGCCGACGTTGCAACCTGCCGGCCTCAACCTGCCGGCATCCCATGGCACGCTGCCCCGTCCCGTGCCCGCTCACTCCCCCACGGCCCGACCGGAACGATCGAGCCCGAGCCATCGGCGTGCGCACCGGCGCAACAGCCGCATTTCCGGTACATCTGACGCAAAACCCGAAGGTCAAGTTCCAGCGGAGAAGGCGTCGGTCGCGAGTTCGAAACAGCTATCGCCAGCCGTCTCGAAGCCGAGGTCCGCTGTTCGCGGGTTCCCTCGCTGCCTCGCGTCGGGTCGTGCGCCCTGAGAATGGCGTCCCGAGGACGCCCCGTCCGGGTGCACACGAATATATTCGCCAATCCCCAGACTATACGCGAATTTGCCGGCTTCAAAGTGTTTTTCGTGGGGTGGTCACACCTGTGTTCGGACGGCAACACAGCGGATGTGGCCACCCAGATCCCGCCACGTCCGGAGCGTGCGCAGCCGCGCCGGCGGGAGCGACGCGCGCATCAACCCGGCGACCGCGTCGGCCTGACCGGCGCCGACCTCGAACAGCACCCAGCCGTCGGGGACCACCGCCGACAGCCCGGCCGTCAGCTCGCGGTAGACGTCGAGCCCATCCGGCCCGCCGTCGAGCGCGAGGCGCGGATCGAAGTCCCTGACCGGGCGCTCGAGCGTCGCGATCTCGCCCGAGGGAATGTAGGGCGGATTGGAGACCAGAAGGTCGAACTGCTCGACGATGCCGCCGTCGCGCGGCGCGAGGCTCCGCCCGGGATCGAACCTCGCGCGGTCGCCGAGGCCGAGCCGGACTGCGTTCTCGGCGGCGATGCGGAGCGCATCCCGGCTCACATCCGTTCCCGATCCGGTGGCTCGGGGCAGCTCGGCGAGGAGCGTCAGCAAGAGGCAGCCCGATCCCGTCCCGACGTCGAGCACCCGCAGCGGACGCTCGCGCCAGCCTTCGAGCGCCGCGACCTCGAGAGCCGCTTCGACGATGGTTTCGGTCTCCGGCCGCGGATCGAGCACGTCCGGCGTGATCCGGAACGTGCGGCCGTAGAAGCTGCGCACGCCGAGGATGCGCGACACGGGCTCGCACGCGAGCCGGCGCGCCCTGTAGCCGGCGAGCGTCCGGGCGGCGTCGCCCGACAGCAGGGTCTCCGGGGCGCGCGCCAGATCCTCGCGCGAGAGCCCGGCGGCGGCGGCCGCCAGGAGGCGCGCATCGTGCTCCGGCGTCTCGCCCCCCGCCGCGCGCAGCGCCCGCGCCAGGGCCTGCGCCGCGGCCCCGATCGTCTCCGGCCCGCCGCCGTCCGTCATCAGAGCTGCCCGCTCATGGACGCGAGCTGCGACGCCTGATGATCGGTGATGAGCGCATCGACCAGCTCGTCGAGCCCCGATCCCTCCATCACCGTGTCGAGCTTGTGCAGCGTCAGGTTGATGCGGTGGTCGGTGACGCGACCCTGCGGGAAGTTGTAGGTGCGGATCCGCTGCGAGCGGTCGCCCGAGCCGACCTGCTCCTTGCGCGCCTGGCTCCGTTCGCTCGACGCCCGCTCGCGCTCGATCTCGTAGATGCGCGAGCGCAGCACCTGCATGGCGAGACGCCGGTTCTGATGCTGCGACTTCTCGGCCGAGACGACGACGATGCCGGTCGGGATGTGCGTGAGCCGCACCGCGCTGTCGGTCTTGTTGACGTGCTGGCCGCCGGCACCGCTCGCCCGCATGGTGTCGATCCTGACGTCCTCGGGGCGGATCTCGACGTCGACCTCCTCCGCCTCGGGCAGCACGGCGACGGTCGCCGCCGAGGTGTGGATGCGCCCCGAGGCCTCGGTTGCCGGAACGCGCTGCACCCGGTGCACGCCCGACTCGAACTTGAGCCGCGCGAACACGCCCTGGCCGGTGATCGAGGCGACGATCTCCTTGTAGCCGCCGAGGTCGTTCTCCGAGATCGAGATGATCTCCGTCTTCCAGCCCTTCAGGTCGGCATAGCGGCTGTACATGCGGATCAGATCG
>JAKAML010000196.1 GCA_021812845.1 Pseudomonadota bacterium | reverse complement strand
CCCTGGCCCTCGCCTGCTCAGCACCGGCGCTGATCGCGCTGGCCCCCGCCGCTTCCCATGCCGACGTCAATATCTACTCGTATCGCGAGCCGCAGCTCATCGATCCGCTGTTGAAGGCGTTCACCGCCAAGACCGGCATCAAAACCAACGTCGTGTTCGCCAAGGACGGCCTCAACGAGCGCCTCGCCGCCGAGGGCCAGAACAGCCCGGCGGATCTCCTGTTCACGGTCGACGCGGGGCGGCTCTCGGAGGCCAAGGCCGCGGGCATCACCCAGCCGGCGAAGAGCGCCGTGCTCGACAGGGTTCCGGCCGCCTACCGCGACCCCGAGGGCCACTGGTTCGGCCTCACCATGCGCTCGCGCGTGATCTACGCCTCGAAGGACCGCGTCAAGCAGGACCAGATCACCTACGAGGAGCTCGCCGATCCGAGGTGGAAAGGCAAGCTCTGCACCCGCTCCGGCCAGCACGTCTACAACACCTCGCTGGTCGCCACGATCATCGCCCACAAGGGCGAGGCGGCGGCGGAGGAGTGGCTGAAGGGCGTCAAGGCCAACCTCGCGAGGAAGCCCGCCGGCGGCGACCGCGAGCAGGTGCGCGACGTGCAGGCCGGTCTCTGCGACATCGCGCTCGGCAACACCTACTACATGGCTGCGATGCTGAAGAACCCGGAGCAGAAAGCGTGGGCCGACAGCGTCCGCATCCTGTTCCCCAACGCCGCCGACCGCGGCAGCCACGTCAACATCTCGGGCGTCGCGCTGGCGAGGCACGCTCCGAACAAGGCCGACGCGCTGAAACTGATGGACTTCCTCGCCTCCGAGGAGGGCCAGACGATCTACGCCGAGGTCGTCAACGAGTACCCGGTCAGCCCCAGGGTCGAGCCCTCGGCCATGGTCAAGAGCTGGGGCACCTTGAAGCCTGACGCGCTGCCGCTCGACGCCATCGCCAAGCACAGGAAGCGCGCCTCCGAGCTGGCCGACAAGGTCGGCTTCGACGGCGGCCCCGGCACCTGAGCCGTCCCGCGCCAACTCGCGACGAGATGCACGGACGTGCGGCCGAGGCGGCGTGTCCGAACCCCCGGGGACCGGCTCATGACACGAGGAACGAGGCGCCGCGGCGCGTCGATCTGCGGCACCACCGCGGCGGGCATCTCCTGCCCGCTGCGACGGGCGGCGAGCGTGCTGCCCGGGCCGGAGCGCCTGGTCGGCTACGGCTTCCGCTACTGGATGCAGGGCCGCCGCAGCGGCGATCTCGCGCCGTGGGAGGCCGCGTGGTCGCTCTACGCCGGCATGTTCGGTCCGGCGAGGGCGCGGCTCGCCGTCGGGGCGCTCGCGGACTGGGTGGTCGCCGTGGAGCGCTGCTCCGGCCGCGCGATCGAGGTCGCCGATGTGCGCTGTCCCGAGTTCTGCCGCGACGAGTGCCTCGCGATCTCGATGATCGCCGCCTGCCAGCACGACACCTGTCCGGCGCTGCGGGCGTGCACGTTCGCACTCGTCGAGGGACGGCAGGCGGAGTCGCGGCGGCTCGACGTCGTCACCACGCAGGCCCAGGCGTTCGCCCACACCATGGCCTCGCTCGACCAGGTGCTGTCCGTCTCGTCCATCGTCGCCGCGCCGCACGACCCCGCTCCGGCCGGCGCGCTGCCCAACTGACCGCGCCCGAACAGTCCGCCACCGAAAGACCCGCCCCTTGATCGTCTGCCACTGCAATCTGATCGACGACGCCATGATCCGGGAGGCGACCAGAGGTTTCGCGGACGAGCCGCCGCTCCGCATCGTCACGCCGGGCAGCGTCTACCGGGCGCTCGGCAAGCGCCCGCGTTGCGGCGGCTGCCTGCCCCTGGCGACGTCGATCATCTACGCCCATCTCGCGTGCCCGGCGTCCAAGGACCGGACTTGCCCGCTCGCGGTGCTGGCCGATGCGACGGCCAACGACACTGCGGCGACCCTGGTTGCCGGCACCGCAGCGGTCGCGCCGCCGAGCGAGAGGCCGTTCATCGACGCGGCGGAGTGAGCGCATGTGCGGCCACGGGTCCGGGTCCGCGACGTTTGCGACTGGCGAGGTCGCCGGCCCGGCAACCGGCCGCCGCCGCTTGTGGGAGATCGACGGCGGGCTGCACTGCTCGATCGTCGGCACCTCGGCCAGCCACGACGACCTGATGCGGATCGCCCGCAAGCTCGATGTCCGCCTCCCGCGCTCCCGGGCGGCGGCGGTCAGCGGCGCACGAGGTATCCGATCGTGTCGCCCTCGCGCGCCCTGATCGCCTCGAGCGCCGCCAGCACCTCGCGCGGGTGCAGCGGGCGGCCGGTCAGCTCGTGCGAGCGCCGCTCGAGGGTGCGCAGCTCGCCGAGCACCGTCTCCGAGGTCTGGTGCAGCATGGCGATGGTTGCGATCGTGCGGCGGCGCATGTTGGCCGGCACCTTGGGCACCACGTCGGCGATCAGGTTCTTGGCGTCGTTCGAGAGCAGCGACGCGAAGCGGCCGAACAGCGCGATGAGGTGGATCGCGAACGTTTCCTCGAAGCGGTAACGGTGCGCGTCCATCCACTCGAAGAACTTGTCCATGGCGAGGTCGGCGAGGCGGAGGTCCGAGGTCACGCGGTAGTCGGCCCACTCGGCCACGATCTTGAAGCCCGGCTCGAGCTCCATGTCGCCGGGTGCGAAGGTCTCCTTCGCCGTCACGCCGATGCGCTTGAAGAAATCGCGGTTCTTCATCACGAGGCTGGTCTTGTAGGTGGGCAGCATCAGCTTGCCGCCGCTCGCCATGTCGAACGCCTGGCGCACGAGCTTCGAACAGAAGAGCTGCTTGTAGCCCGCGAGCTCCATGGAGAAGTCGTAGGCCAGCGGCCGGCCGATGCCGCTCGTCAGCGTCCCGGCGATGTAGTCGTGGATCATCTGTCCGGCGCGTGCGGCGAGGGCCTGATCCTTGTGCCGGAACACGATGCAGCGTCCGAGCCCGTGGTCGAGCGTGTACTCGAGCGAGTTGACGATCGCCCCCTCCTCGATCAGCGCCTCGGTGATGAGATGGCGGCCGCGGTGATCGATGTGGACGATGCCGACGTGGCTGAACTGGCTGTCGATGTCGCCGATGCGGGCGATGGCGGCGCTGTTGGCGGCCATGCCGCGCATCAGCAGCACGTCGCCGGACTGGAACGGAACGTGCGCGCCCGACGGCAGCGAGGGATGGCCGAGGGTGTTGAAGTCGGGGCCCGTGAAGCCGCGATGGGTTTTCCCGTCCGCGCCCAGAGGTCTGTGCAGGATCGCGATCTCGCCGAGCATGTCCGTTGCGTAGCGCGTCACCCGGAACACGTCGCGCAGCGCCGACTGCACATCGTGTGTAATGAGCTTGAGGCGATGCCAGGTCTCGATCTCGTCGTGCAGCGCCATGCGCAGGTCGAACAGGCCGAGCATCAGCGCGTGGGCGTCCTTGCGCACGTCGCGCGGGTCGTAGCGGGCGAATTCGATCGCGGCGACGTGGCGGGTGATCTCGCGCAGGTTCTCGACGAGGTCGGAGGGCGAGCGGGCGAGGCGGGCCGCGATCGCCTGAATTCCCCCGAGATCGCTGGCGAGGCTATGCTTCAACGCGACGTGTTGCATCGGCCCTGGCTCCCCTCCGATTGAGCGTCAGACTAGCAGATCTCGGCCCGGGCGGGCAGGGTCCGGTCGCCGACGGGACCAGTGCGACGGATTTCTCGAAAAATGCGCGAATTCCGTTGGCGGGCCATAAAGGATGGCTACGGATAATATCCGGACTAGCGCTCTGGTTTAGAACTTCCGCCATCGCACAACCGTAAGAATTCCCACCGCAACGAAAGCTGGGAGTTCAAATCGATGCTTGCACGGATCGCCCTCGCCGCTGCCGCCCTCGCGTGCCTGACGCCGGTCGCGGCCGTGGCCCAGACGGCCAACGTCCCGTTCACCGGGCTCGTCACCTCGACCTGCGTTCTGACGGTCGGCACGCCCGGTGTGCTGGCGGCCAACGCCGGCTTCACCTCGCTCGCCTCGGTCAACTCCGGCGGCGTTCCCGGAACCGTTTCCGTGCTGAGCACGGGCAGCTCGTTCTTCGTCAGCGCCGATGCGCCATCGGCCTTCACCACCGCGCCGAGCGGCGGCGATGCCAACGTCGACTTCAGCGTCCGCTACCAGGGCTCGGGCGCGACCACCATCGCCGATACCGCCGGCACGACGCCGACCCGGGTCAACGCCGGCGTCACGCAGCTCACAGTGAACCTCACCGCCGAGAAGTCGTCCGGCACCTTCCCCGCCGGCGCCTACCTGACCGAGGCCGTGGTGCGATGCGAGTGATCGGCAACTCGCCGGCAGGGCAGTGTCGGACGGCAGCGCTCGCCGCCGCCGTCCTCTTCGCCTCGGCCGCGCACCCGGCGTCGGCG
>JAKAML010000195.1 GCA_021812845.1 Pseudomonadota bacterium | reverse complement strand
ATCCGATGATCGACGAGATGCCGGAGAGCGCGCTCGATCTCGTCATCGCCGGCACCCACGACGCGGTCATGATGGTCGAGAGCGAGGCCAAAGAGCTCAGCGAGAAGGTGATGCTCGAGGCTGTGATGTTCGGCCACCGGCACTTCCAGCCGGTCATCCAGGCGATCATCAAGCTCGCCGAGACCGCCGCCAAGGAGCCGTGGGATATCAAGCTCCCCGACAACGACAAGTACAAGGACAAGGTCAAGGCGATCGCGGAGCAGACGCTGCGCACCGCGTTCTCGACCAAGGAGAAGGGCAAGCGCCAGGATCTCGTGGCCGAGGCCAAGGCCAAGATCTTCGCCGAGATCGAGCTGCCGGCGGACCAGCCGGGCGAAAAGGTGCTGCTCGGCGACGCCTTCAAGGCGCTCGAGATGGACATCATGCGCAGCGACGTCGTCAAGTCCGGACGCCGCATCGACGGCCGCGACCTGAAGACCGTGCGCCCGATCGTGTCGCAGGTCCACGTGCTGCCGAGGACGCACGGCTCGGCGCTGTTCACGCGCGGCGAGACGCAGGCGCTCGTCGTCGCCACCCTCGGCACCGGCGAGGACGAGCAGTACGTCGACAGCCTCGAGGGCACGAAGAAGGAGCGCTTCCTGCTCCACTACAACTTCCCGCCCTACTCTGTCGGCGAGACGGGCCGCATGGGTTCGCCCGGCCGCCGCGAGATCGGCCACGGCAAGCTCGCCTGGCGCGCGATCCGTCCGCTGCTGCCGACCCAGGAGGAGTTCCCCTACACGCTTCGTGTCGTCTCGGAGATCACCGAGAGCAACGGATCGTCGTCGATGGCCACCGTCTGCGGCACCTCGCTGGCGCTGATGGACGCGGGTGTGCCGCTGAAGGCGCCGGTCGCGGGCATCGCCATGGGTCTCATCAAGGAGGGCAACGACTTCGCGGTGCTGTCCGACATCCTCGGCGACGAGGACCACCTCGGCGATATGGACTTCAAGGTTGCGGGCACCGCCAAGGGCGTCACGTCGCTGCAGATGGACATCAAGATCACCGGCATCACCGAGGAGATCATGCGCATCGCGCTCGATCAGGCCAATGCCGGCCGCCTGCACATCCTGGGCGAGATGTCCAAGGCTCTGACCGGCGCCCGCGCCGAGCTCGGCGAGCACGCGCCCCGCATCGAGACGATCAAGATCCCGACCGACAAGATCCGCGAGGTGATCGGCTCGGGCGGCTCGGTGATCCGCGAGATCGTCGCGGAATCGGGCGCCAGGATCGACATCGAGGACGACGGCACGGTGAAGATCGCCTCCGCCAACCGCGAGTCGATCGAGAAGGCGCTGGCGCGCATCCGCGGCATCACGTCGGAGCCCGAGGTCGGCACGATCTACAAGGGCAAGGTCGTCAAGATCATGGAGTTCGGCGCGTTCGTGAACTTCTTCGGCGCCAAGGACGGCCTGGTCCACATCTCGCAATTGACCCAGGGCCGTCCCGAGACGGTCGGCGAGGTGGTGAAGGAGGGCCAGGAGGTCTACGTCAAGCTGCTCGGCTTCGACGACCGCGGCAAGACGCGACTCTCCATGAAGATCGTCGACCAGACGACCGGGCAGGAGATCCCGCGCGGCGAAGGCGAGCCCGAGGAGGTGTTCGAGAGCCGTCCGCCGCGCCGCGAGGGTGGCCGCGGTGGCGACCGCCGCGGGCCGCGCCGCGATCGCGGCTGAATGCCTGATGGCGAACGAGGACACGAGAGAGCCGCCGGAGCGATCCGGCGGCTCTTCGCTTTTCGAGCCGGGCGTCGAGGACGGCGAGCGGATCAGGGACGCGGCACCAGCGCGTGCCCGAAGGCCGGCACGGCGGGCCAGAACACGCGCGCGCGGGTGCTGATCTCGCCGGCGTCGCCGGTGGTCAGCACCTGCAGCGGCGGCGTGCCGGCATCGCGGTCGGTGTAGTGCGGCCGGCGCGCGAGGTAGTCCTCGAGACTGTCGGCGACGACCTCGGGCTGGGACAGGATGCGCGTGAACGGCGGCAGGTGGCGGCGGAACAGATGCTCGACGAGCGGGAAGTGGGTGCAGCCGAGAATTGCGCGGTGAGGCGGATTGCCGCCGGTCTGCGCCAGCAGATCGTCGACGCCGTCCTTCACCAGCCGGTCGAGGATCGACTCGGGCGCCTCGTCTTCGATGGCGCCGGCGAGGTGGGCGCAGATCTGCTGGACGACCTCGACGCGTGGGCAGCGCTTCCTGATCTCCTCGCGGTAGACGCCGGAGGTGATGGTGCGGGTGGTGCCGAACACTGCGATCAGGTCGGAATTGTACTTCTGCGGGTACTGCGGGGTGGCGACGGCCCAGGGCGTCTGGGTGGCGGCCTCGACCGTCGGCGCGACGATGCCGAGGACGTTGTGGCCGGTCCAGCCCGACCCCGGCAGCCACACCTGCTGCAGGCGGCGGGCGGCGACGGCGGTGGCGGTATTGCAGCCGAGAAGCACGAGCCGGCAGCCGCGCCTGAACAGCGTGTCGACGGCGGCGCGCGTGAACTCGACGATCTCGTCGGACGACCGGTTGCCATAGGGCACGTTGGCGTGATCGCCGAGGTAGAGGAAGGCGTGGCCCGGAAAGCGCTCGTGGAGCGCCTTGAGCACGGTCAATCCGCCGAGGCCTGAATCGAAGACACCGATCATCGGCAGCGTGTGTGCGCCAGCATGTGAGGGCCGTCAAGCGCGCGCCGCGCGGCCGTCGCCGGCGGGCGGGGTCGGGCCAGAAGGCGGAGTAGCCGGCGCGGGGATGCCGCGGCCGGCTTCTCGACGGGAGGACATGCGGACCCGAGCGGCCCGCCGCCTCGGAACGATCTCAGCCGCAACGGGTCTTGCAGGATTTGAACGGGCCGATCCCCTTGCACTTCGTCACGCACTGCGGCTTCTTGTGCCAGCTCTTGCCGTAGTAGTGCGCGGCGGGCGAGCAGGCGACGCGCGCACAGCTGTAGCCGACGTGACGGTGCCAGCCGGCCGGGCCGCGCTCGCACGAGCGATGGCAGCCGTGGGCCAGCGCGGCGTCGGCGGCGAACAGCGCCATGCCGGCGGTTGCGAGGGCGACGAACAGTGACTTCTGCATCGGGGCTCCTTCCCTTGTTGGGGACTTTGACTGCCGGGCGATTTACCAGCATCCCGCGCGGACGCGCGAGGGAAAAATGGACGCCCTGTCCCATGTCAGCGGCGAAATTGCTTCGCCGCCGGGGAGCGGCCGGGCCACGTTCCGGTCAGCTCCCGTTCAGGTATCCTGGCTCAGGCGCCCCTGTCGGCCGCCTTGAGCGCGTCGAGCGTCGGCATCGAGACCGTATTGTAGCCGCAGTCGACGAAGTGGACCTCGCCCGTCACGGCCCCGGACATCGGCGACAGCAGATAGAGGGCCGAGCCGCCGACCTCGTCGAGCGTCGGCGTGCGCCGGAGCGGCGCATTCTCCTTCTGGTAGTTGAAGATGACGCGCGCGTCCGAGACGCCGGCGCCGGACAGCGTCCGCATCGGGCCCGCCGACAGCGCGTTGACGCGGATCCCCTGCGGCCCGAGGTCGGCGGCGAGGTAGCGCACCGACGCCTCGAGGGCGGCCTTGGCGACGCCCATGACATTGTAGGACGGCACCCATCGCGTGGCGCCGCCGTAGGAGAGCGTGATCATCGATCCGCCGTCGGGCATCAGCTCGGCGGCGCGTTTGGCGATCTCCGTGAAGGAGAAGCAGGAGATCACCATCGTGTTCGAGAAGTTCTCGCGCGTGGTGTCGGCGTAGCGGCCCGAGAGCTCCTTCGGATCGGAGAACGCGAGGGCGTGGACGACGAAGTCGAGCCTGCCCCAGTCGGCCTTGATGCGCGCGAACACGTTGTCGACGCTCGCCAGTTCGAGGACGTTGCATTCCTCGATGATCTTCGATCCGAGGCTCTCGGCGAGCGGCACGGCGCGGCGGCCGAAGGCGCCGCCCTGATAGGTGAACGCGAGCTCGGCGCCCTGGCCGGCGAGGATGCGCGCTATACCCCAGGCGATGGAGCGGTCGTTGGCGACCCCCATCACGAGGCCACGCTTTCCGGCCATGATCGGGCCGGGCTTCGCTAGGTCAATCTCGGCCATCGGGGCCCTCGATCCTGATTTTCGTGTCTGAACTCGGATGATCTGCGCCGGGGGGACCGGCGTGCGCCGAGCGCGCCGCGACGCCGCGCCCGGTCATGCCCGAGCGCGGGGCCGCGTCATGCGCCGAGCCGCCTGAAGACCAGGGTGGCATTTGTGCCGCCGAAGCCGAAGCTGTTCGACATGACACAGTTAAGCGTCGCGTCGTCGATGCGCTTCCTCGCGATCGGAACGTCGGCGAAGGCCGGGTCGATCTCCTCGATGTTGGCGCTTTCGCAGACGAAGCCGTTGTAGATCGGA